>CAZCJT010000101.1:0-8270 GCA_964498565.1 uncultured Acidimicrobiaceae bacterium | reverse complement strand
TCGACCTTGCCGACGTCGTGGAGCAGGGCCGAGGCGAGGATGGCGCGCTCGCCGTCGCCGACCTCCCGGGCCACGAGGCGGGCCACCCCGACGGCGTGCTTCCGGTCGGCCCGGGACATGCGCCGCCACAGCAGCTGCTCCCCCTCCCCCAGCCTGGCGGTGGCCCACGCATCGTCGGCCAAGTCCAGCGGCCGCGGCGACAGCGACCCGAGGAAGCGTCGGACCAGGTGGAGCGGTCCAGCCACGGCGCTCAGGCGTGCTGGATGCAGAACCGGGTGGAGGGCATGGCCTCGAGTCGGTCGGGCCCGATCGTGTCGCCGCACACCTCGCACGTGCCGTAGGACCCGGCGTCCATCCGTTCGAGTGCCTTCTCGATGTCGTCGAGGTCGCGTCGCAGCTGGTCGTACAGCACCTTGTTCTCGCCGCGCTCGGCGGCGACCTGGGCCGAGTCGGCGAAGCCCTCGTCGTAGGACAGGTCGTCCCCCTTCGCGTCGAGCTCGTGCACCTTGTCTCGCAGGAGATCGCGCTCCTGTTCGAGCGCGGCGCGGCGATCGTCGTCTGCGGGCTCGACGGGGTCGGACATGGCCGCAGGATAGACGGGTCGGCTCCGCGGTCCTGGCGATCTCCGGCTCGGCCGGACCATCGTCGTTCGTGCCGAACGAGTTCCTGTCACCCCCTCCGAGGAGAATGGGCGACATGACCGGTTCCGCCACGTACGCCCGAGACGTCGATGTCGCGTCCGTGGCCCGGGCGGACCTGGACGCGGCGGCGTGCGCTGCTGCGGCGGTCGAGTCAGCCCAACGTCACCTCGTCGCCGCCCTCCTTCGCTTGTGGCCCACCTCGGCCTGGATCGCGGCTGGGGCCACGTCGGCCAAGCGGTGGTTGCTGGCCTACACGCACTGCTCCGAAGGCGAAGCGCATCGCCTGGAGCGGGTCGCCGGGCTGTGCCACCGGCACCCGGCGCTGGCTGCGGCTGTGCTCTCCGGCGAGCTGGCCTTGTCCCGGGCCGAGTCGCTCGGCCGGATGGTCACCGACGAGCGCGAACCGTGGCTCGCCGAGGCCCTGCACACACTCCTCCGACTGAACCGGGAGGGCGCGTCGGCGGAGGACTGGTCCACCGCCCTGCACCACTGGCGCGACCTGGTCGACCAGGAACGCACCATCCGCGGCGTCCCCCGGCACAGTGTCACCATCAGCCAACGGCTCTTCGGTGGCGGCGAGATCCACGCCGACCTGTCCCCGTCCGCGTTCTTGAACGTCGCCACGGCCGTCGACGCCTGGACCGATGACCCCGACCCCACCGACGCCCCCTACCAGCGGGGCCTGGGTGAACGACGAGCCGACGCCCTCGACGACCTCTGCCGCGCCGCACTCGACCCCGACGACACCCGCTGGGGCGCAACCGCCGACGATGACCAGGTCTCGGAGTGGGAGGACATCGCCGCCGAGGACACCTTCGACGGGTGGGCCCCCACCGACACCCTCGACGAAGCCCTCACCGCCGCCGACGATGCGGGCGGCGACGGCGAGCCGATCGACCTCACCGACCCGCTGCAACGACTGGAGGCGGTGCGTCGCCGGCTCCGCCGGGCCGAAGGGTGCCGGCGCCGACGAGCACGGCGCCGCACCCGAGCCCGGTCCGGGGTGCGGGTCAACGTCCACATCGACCTGCGCACCCTCGCCGGCCTGCGAGACATCGACGACCTCGACCAGCTCGTGCGGCGCGGTGACGGCTGGCGACTCACCAAGCAAGCCGCCGAACGCTTGTTGTGCGACACGGCCATGGTGGCCGTGCTGTTCGACGGCAAGGGCCACATCCTGGACGCCAACGACGACGCCGAGCGCTGGACACCCCGGCAACGGCGGGCCATCGCCGCCCGCGACCGGCACTGCACCTTCCCGTCCTGCACCCGACCACCCCGGCACTGCGACGTCCACCACCTCGACCACCGAGAACACGGCGGCCCCACCACCACCTCGAACGGCGCCCTGCTGTGCCGGTTCCACCACCGCCTCCTCCACGAACACGGCTGGACCCTCACCGTCCACGACGGACGATGGGTCGCCACCGACCCCCACGGCAACACCTGGACCGGCCGACCCCGAGCCCCCGACCAACCCACCACCAAGACGCCCAGCTGACCCGACCACACCCAGGCCGGGTCACCGGCGCGCCCACCGAGCGATGTCCGTACGCCCCGGAGATGACGCAGCGGTGGAGCCCCGGCGACTGTGCTGCTCCGGTGCTCCCGGACGGTTGGGACCAGCTGGGTCAGCCGCCGGCCCTCGGGTGCGCCGACCGCCAGGCGGCCACCAGCCGCTCGGTCGAGACCTTCGTGTACACCTGGGTCGTGGCGATGGACGCGTGCCCGAGCAGCTCCTGGACGGCGCGGATGTCGGCGCCGTGGTCCAGCAGGTGGGTGGCACAGGAGTGGCGCAGGACGTGGGGGGTCAGGCGGTCGCCGAGACCGGCCTCGGCGGCGTGGGCCTTCACCACCAGCCATGTGCCCTGCCGGCCGAGCCGCCCGCCCCGCTGGTTGAGGAAGACGGCGCCCTCGTCGTCGCGCCGCCGCCACCGGGCCGGGATCATCGCGCCCCGACCCTCCACCGTCAGCCAGGCCCCGAGGGCGTCGGCGGCGGCGCCGAGCACGGGCACCACGCGCTCCTTGTCGCCCTTCCCGACGACCCGGACGAAGCCGTCGTGCAGGTCGAGGTCGCGCAGGGACATCGTGACCAGCTCGGAGATGCGGACCCCGGTGCCGTAGAGGGTTTCCAGGATCGCCCGGTCCCGGCGGGCGACGGGACCGTCGCCCACGACGCGGGACAGCAGCGCGTCGACCTCGTCCTCGGTCAGCGCCTTCGGCAGACCGCGCGCCACCGGTGGCGGGGCGACCGCGGCGCCCACGTCGTCGTCGACGTGGCCCTCCTCGGCGAGGAAGCGGTGCAGGTTGCGGGCGGCGACGATGCGGCGCTTGGTCGTCGACGGCGCCAACCCCTCGTCGCGCAGCCGCTCGACCCAGCCCACCAGGTCGTCCTCGGAGACGTCGGTGACCGCCCGACCCAGCCGCTGCAGGTGCTCGGCCCACGCTCGCAGGTCCCGGCGGTACGCCTCGACCGTCGAGCGGGCCCGGCCCCGCTCGAGCCGGAGCCAGGTGAGGTACTCCTCGACCTCGAGGGGAAGCTGCTCGTCGTCCAGGGCGGCCGTCACCGGGCGCGCACGAGCGCGACGGCGATGACCGTCTTGGCGTCGGTGAGGCGGCCGTCGGCGATCATCCCGGCCAGGTCGTCGAGATGGTGGCGCTCGACGGACATGGCCTCCTCCTCGGGCCCCTGCGCGGAGGCGTCGATCTGGCGCAGACCGGTGGCCACGAACACCTCCACGACCTCGTCGGACATGCCGGGGGCGTTGTGGAACGACACCAGGTGCTCGAGGGAGTCGGCCTCGAGGCCGACCTCCTCGGCCAGCTCCCGGGCCGCGGTCACCTCGGTGGGCTCGTCGTCCACGTCGCGCACGCCGGCGGGGATCTCGAGGAGCTGGTCCTCGATGGGAGCCCGGTACTGGCGCACGAGGGTCACGGTGCCGTCGTCGTGGAGGGGGAGCACCGCCACCGCGCCGGGGTGGCGGATGACGTCACGCTCGAACGTGTCGCCGTCGGGCCCTTCGTAGGTGCCGACGACCACCCGGATGATGTGGCCCTCGTGGACCGTCTCCTCGCCGACCCGGCGGAACCCGGCCACCGTCAGTCGACAGCGACGGTGCTGGGCTGCTCGACCTGCGCGTCGAGCTCGAACAGGTGCGGCATGCGCCCCTCGGCCCGGGCCAGCGCGGCCTCGACGAAGGCCCGGAACAGCGGGGCCGGGCGCGTCGGGCGGCTCTTCAGCTCCGGGTGCGCCTGCGTGCCGACCCAGAACGGATGGCCCTGCAGCTCGATGAACTCCACCAGGCGACCGTCGGGCGACTCCCCGCACAGGAGCAGGTCGCTGGCCTCGAAGCGCGACCGGTACCGCGGGTTGAACTCGTAGCGGTGGCGGTGGCGCTCTGACACGACGGTGGATCCGTACGCCTCGGCCACCCTGGAGCCCGGGCTGAGCTGGGCGACGTAGGCGCCGAGGCGCATGGTGCCGCCCATGTCGGTGACGTCGTGCTGGCTGGGCATGATCGTGATGACGGGGTCGGAGGCGGCCGGCTCCATCTCGGTGGAGTTGGCGCCGGGCAGGCCGAGGACGTTGCGGGCGTAGTCGACAACCATCATCTGGAGGCCGAGGCACAGCCCCAGGCAGGGGATCTGGTGCTCGCGGGTGTAGCGGGCCGCTTCGATCTTGCCCTCGGTGCCCCGCTCGCCGAAGCCACCGGGGATGACGACACCGTCCAGGTCGCGGAGGCGTCCGTCGGCCATGAGGCCCTCGACCTCCTCGGCCTGGATCCACTCGAACTCGACGTCGGCGCCGATGTCGAACCCGCCGTGCTTGGTGGCCTCCACGACGGACAGGTAGGCGTCCTGCAGGGCCACGTACTTGCCGATGATGCCGATGCGCACGGGACGGGTGGCGGCCTCGACCTTGGCCACCAGCGCCTCCCACTCGCGCAGGTCGGGCGTCGGGAGGTCGGTGAGCTGGAGCACCTCGCAGACGACGGCGTCGAGCCCCTCCTCGTGGAGCACGAGGGGGATCTCGTAGATGTTGCCGGCGTCGGCCGCGTTGACCACGCCGTCGGCGTGGACGTCGCAGAGGCGGCTGATCTTGTGCTTCAGGTCGTCGGGGATCGGGTCGGCGGAGCGGACCACGATGGCGTCGGGCTGGATGCCCCGGCTGCGCAGCTCGGTGACGGAGTGCTGCGTCGGCTTGGTCTTCTGCTCACCGGACGGGCCGATGAAGGGCACGAGGGTGACGTGGACGTAGCAGACGTTGCCCCGGCCCACGTCGAGGCGGAACTGGCGGATCGCCTCGAGGAACGGCAGGATCTCGATGTCGCCCACCGTGCCGCCGACCTCGGTGATGACCACGTCCACGTCGTCGTTGGCCAACCGGCTGATGCGGCGCTTGATCTCGTCGGTGATGTGCGGGATCACCTGGACCGTCTTGCCCAGGTAGTCGCCCCGGCGCTCGGCGGCCAGGACGGCCGAGTAGATGGAGCCGGTGGTGGCGTTGGAGTCCTTGGTCAGGCTCTCGTCGATGAACCGCTCGTAGTGCCCGAGGTCGAGGTCGGTCTCACCGCCGTCGTCGGTGACGAAGACCTCGCCGTGCTCGAAGGGGTTCATCGTCCCCGGGTCGACGTTGATGTACGGGTCGAGCTTCTGGAGCGTCACCCGCAGGCCCCGGGCCTTCAGCAGACGGCCCAGCGAGGAGGCGGTGAGGCCCTTGCCCAGGCTGCTCGTCACGCCACCCGTCACGAAGATGTGTTTCGTCACGGGACCACAGCCTAGGCCGACCCCGGGGCCGGGCGGTCGATCCTGCGCGGGTGCCGTCGGGCACGGGCCCGGATCCGGGCCCGGGCCGGGCTCAGGGCAGGCGACCGAGCCGGTCGAGGGCGCGCAGCGGCGGCATCCGGTCGATGACCCGGGAGAAGCTGACCTTCTCGCTGGCGAGGTTCAGGACCAGCAGGACCACGAGGACGATGGTGCGGGTCGTGGCTGCCGTGGCGAGCACGACGGCGAGGCCGAGTACCGAGCCGAGGACGTTGGCGCCGGTGTCGCCGAGCATGAGCCGTTCGCGCAGATCGGGCCACAGCAGGGCGAGCGTGGCGCCGATCACGACCGCTGGGCCCACGAGGCGGTCGTCCGCGCCGGCGGCGAGCGCGATCGGGACGGCCACGACCAGGGACACCTTGGCCACCCGGCCCGGCGCCCGGTCGAGCAGGTTGGCGAGGTTGGCGGCGAGGGCGATCAGTGCCGCATCGGCGAGGAGCCGCCCAGGGCGCTCGTCGCTCCCGGCCGACGCCACGAGCACGGCCACTGCTCCACCGCCGAACAGCTTGACCGCACCGGTCGTGAGACGGCGCCCTCCGAGCGCACGCAGGTGACCGGCGAAGCCCTTCGACGTCGCGTCGCCGGCGAGGTCGTCGAGCAGCCCGAGGAGCCCGAACCCGGTCGCGGCCGCGACCGCGGTGCGCAGGGCACCCTCGTGCAGATCGACCCACTCGAAGCGGTCGGCGAGCACCAGGAGCGCGGCGGCGGCCACGAGCACGACCGGGAGCAGGACGCCCACACCCACCGGCACGTCGACCCCGCGCACGTTGGTCCGCTGGAAGATCGGCGCGGCGAAGGTCTCCCGCAGCATGGACCACCCGAGCGCACCGCCGACGACCCCGAGGGCGACGGCCGCGATCAGCGTGGGGCCTGGTCCCATCGGAGCAGCACGTAGGTGAGGTACGGGAGCAGGACGGCGAACATCATCGCCGGCACGGCGACGCCGGAATCGTTGAGGGCGAAGCCGAGGACGGCGACCAGCAGGCCGCCGGCGAGCATGGGTCGGATGCCCGGCACCTGCTCCTGCAGATCGCGCAGGAACCCGCTGCGGCGGCGGGCGAGGTAGATGAGCAGGCCGAGGGCGAACGGGATCGTCAGCGTCCACACCGAGCTGGTCAGGATGCTGATGTTGGTGCCGAGCTTGCGCTCGATGATCTCCAGGAACCCGCCGCCGCCGTCGTCATCGGCGACCCGGCTCACGAGGCGACCGAGGTGGGTGCGGTCCTCTTCGGGACGTGCCAGGTCGATGGCGGCGAAGGCGGCGATGGCGACGAGGGTGGCGAGCCCGATGAGCGCGGCCCGCTGCAGGTCGACCCGCACGCCCATGGCCACGAGGACCAGCACGGCGAAGCCCGGGACGGTGGCGAGCACGCCGCCGACGTCGGAACCCCAGGGCGGCGCGCCGTCGATGACGACGGTGAGGGCGAGGAAGGCGATGACCGCGACCGCGGCCACGCCACCCAGCCGGGTGGAGCCATCCGCCGGCGCCTGCGCGAGGCGGACCGCAGCCCACGCCCCGGTGGCGACCACGACGGCGCCCACGCCGATGAGGGCGAAGGCCAGGTTCCCGAACCCGGCGAACCGGCCGGCGACCAGCGGTGAGTACCCGAACACGGTGTTGATCTGCAGCCGTCCGCCGGTGACCACGTCGAACACCAGGAGCAGCCAGGTCAGCGAGACGAGGAGCAGCGGCGGCACGATGGCTCTGGTCCGGGGCCATCGCCGGGCGGCGAGCCCACCGAGGCCCTCGGCGACGGCGGCCAGGACGACCGCCGCGCCGGAGATGCCGAGGGTGAAGACGACGAGGTCGGCCGATCGCACGTGCAGCACCCCGGCCAGGAAGCCCACCGGCGGGGTGGCCAGGACCACGAGCGCGAGGTACGAGACAGGACGGGTCCAGCCCCGGCGCCGGCCCACGGCGACGGCGGCGAGCGCGTAGGCGATGATCTGGACGACGACGAACACCACGCTCACCGGCCCGGTGGCACGATCCCGGAACTTCGCTTCGGCGGTGGCGCCGGCGAAGGCTTCGAAGCGATCCTGGTCGACCGAGATGCGTCCGGCGGGCCGGATCAGGGTGCCGGTCATCGACGAGGGCTGGTCCAGCTCGAAGTGGCGCACGATGGTGGGGGCGAGGTCAGGGAGGGTGACGTAGCCGGGCCGACGGGTGGTGCCTGATCGGGCGAGCCGGCCGGCGCCCTCGCTGTCGGACATGGCGAAGACGCCCAGGGTCTCCGCGGCACGCGGAGGCGCAGGGGTGGCGAGGATGACGGTGGTGCCGGGCTCCACCTGCTCGAGCAGCTGGCCGAACAGCTCGTCGGAGCGGAAGAGCGCCTCCTCCCACATGCGCGCCGCCGGGGCGGAGGCGGCTTCGCGCCGGTAGCTGTCGGCCCGGTCCAGGTCCGACAGCTCGACCACGGCGACGTCGACGTCGTCCCAGACGGTCGAGAACGCCTGGACGACGGAGTCCGGGTCGTAGCGGACGCCGTAGGGCGCCTCGACGTCGCGTCGGATCAGACCCCGCACCTCGCCGCGGACCACCTGCCCGGTCTGGTCCATGGCGGCGAGCGCCGCGGCCCTCCCGTGCTGGCCGATGACCAGCTCCTCGGGGTCGGGGACGGGCACGTCGTCGACCGCTTCGTCCTCGACGACCTCGTCGACCTCGGCCTCCTCCTCGGCGGTCGGCTCCTGGGCCGCCTCCTCCTCGGCGATGCCGGAGCCCGGTGCCTCCCCGGTCGGGACGTCCTCCACCGGCGTCACGCTCCCGCCGGGGTCCGGCGCCAGGCCGAGGCCGAGGTCGGCGTT
>CAZCJT010000100.1:0-8278 GCA_964498565.1 uncultured Acidimicrobiaceae bacterium | reverse complement strand
CGTGCGCCGCCACCGCCGCCGAGGCGCACGTGGTCGGGGTCCCGGCCACGTCGACGAGGTCCTTCACGGCCACGGTCGGCCCGTCGCCAGGGCCCGGGTCGAGCCGGAGCAGGAACGTCGTCACGCCGCCGGGCCCCCGCCCTCCACGATCGCCTTGAGCCGGCGGAGGTTGGCCTTCCAGATGAGGCGCATGATCCGTCCGCCGACCACGCCGCCGACCGGACCCCCCATCCACCACGGGAACACCAGCCGCTCGGACCACTCGAAGCGGGTCGCCGCCCGGCGGCGGAACCGGCGCCCGGCGGGGGACAGCGTGAAGACGCCGTCCCCGGTGACGAGCCCGACGTGGCGCACGCCGATGGCCCGGCCCGGCTCCCACCGGGTGATCTCCATCATGTCCGTGACGCGGAGGGGGCCCACCTTCGTGTCGCACTCGAACGTCGTGCCGACACCGGAGGTGCTCGTCGACGTGAACCGGATCACCTCGGCGTCGGCCATCCACTCGACGTGGGAGCCGACGTCCTCGACCACCGCCCACACCGCCGCCGGGCTGGCGTCGATGGTCGTGGAGACGGTGATGCGGGCCATGGGCGAACGGTACGCAGGGCCGGGTCCGCGTTCCTGTCACCCCACCTGCGGATACTGGACCCATGGCCATCCTCCTCGCCCTCCTCGCCGCCGTCGTGGCCGCTGGACTGGCCGCGCTCGTGGTGGCTCGCCTCACCGCCACCCAGGTCACCGCCCGCGCCACCGAGGAGCGCGAGGCAGCCGTCGCCGCCGCTGTCGAGGCCGTGGTCGCCCAGGCCGGCCACGCGTTCGTGGCCGAGCGCGAGCACACGCTGCGGGCCGCGGTCGAGAGCGCAACCGCCGTGGCCTCGTCCAAGCTCCAGGACTCCATGACCGCCGGCAGCCGCGAGCTCGACCTGCGGTCGCGCTCGTTCGAGCAGCAGGTGACCCACATCGCCGAAGCGCTCGGCACCCTCGGGGGCCTGGTGCAGTCGCTCCAGAAGGAGCGGGCCGAGCAGACCGGGTCGCTGGTCGCCCAGCTCGAGCACGTCACCCGGACCCAGCAGTCCTTGGCCGAGCACACCGACCAGCTCCGCCAGGCCCTCGCCAGCCCCAAGCAGCGGGGTCAGTGGGGCGAGCGGATGGCCGAGGACGTCCTGCGAGCCGCCGGCATGCGGGAGGGGGTCAGCTACCGGCGCCAGACGGCCATCGACGGCGGCACCATCCCCGACTTCCGCTTCCTGCTCCCGCGCGACCTCGAGCTGCGGATGGACGTGAAGTTCCCGGTCGACAACTACCTGCGGGTTCTGGAGTGCGACTCCGACACCGATCGCTCCCGCCACACCAAGGCCTTCGTCGCCGACGTCCGCAACCACGTCCGGGGCCTGGCCGGTCGTGGCTACGTGGACCACCGCGACACCGTGGACTGCCTCCTGCTGTTCATCCCGAACGAGGCGGTCTACGCCTTCCTCCACGAGTCCGACCCCGACATCGTCGACGTGGCCCTCGCCCAGAAGGTGGTGCTGTGCTCGCCCAGCACGCTGTTCGCCGTGCTGGCGGTGGTGCGCCGGTCGGTCGAGCAGTTCCAGCTCGAGCGCCGCAGCGACGAGATCCTGCGCTGCCTCGGCGGCCTCTCCGCCGAGTGGGACAAGCTCGTCGGCGCCATCGACAAGGTCGGCCGCCAGCTCGACACCGCCCACAAGACCTTCCACGACGAGCTGAACGGCACGCGGCGCCGGGTGTTCCAGCGGGCGCTCGACGAGATCGAGGTCCTGCAGGAGCCCGACCGCCCGGCCCTCACCGGCGGTGAGGCCCTCGCCGCGCAGAAGGCGGCCGGCGACGTGCGAGCGCTGCCCCTCGACGAGCCTCGTCGAGGCGTGGCCGAGGCCGGCTGATCCGTGCCGGCGGGCGTCCCCACGCGGCCGCCCCGATGTTCTAGAACGAGTGGACCCGGGGGACCGACCCCGGGCGTACCACCCTCGAGACCGGGAGAAGACCTGCCTCATGTCCGACTACGAGATCCCGAAGCCGGAGCCAAAGGAGATCGACTCGAAGAAGTGGCTCGAGTGGAAGGACATCATGGAACGGGCGACCCTCAAGGGTCACCCCTACAAGGACGAGCGCTGCGACAACTGCCTCTACTACCTCGACGTCGACGAAGAGATCTCGTACTGCTGGCACCCGACCCTGCGCATCCTCGTGGGTGCCGACTGGTGGTGCCAGTGGTGGGAGCCGATCGAGGAGGGGTGATCGTGGCGAACGGCGAGATCCCCGACGAAGTGCCCGAGGCCGATGCGCTCGAGCAGCGGCGGGATGCGGTAGACGGGCCCGACGGCGACACCACCGAGGTGCTCGGCGGCGACAGCCTCGAGGTGCCCGAAGCGGATGCCCTCGAGCAGGCTCGCATCGTCCACACCGACGACGAGCCCGACCCCGAGCGCTGACCGCCGCTGATCGTCGTGACGCCCCGGGCCCAGCGCCCGGGGCGTCCCGCGGTGAGCTCGAGCGGACGCCAGGCCGGACTCACCCACGAGCGCGGCTGTTCTAGCGGTCACCCCGGTCGGGTAGGTGGCCTACTTCCGCGCCATCCCCCAAACGGAGGTACCACATCGTGAATTCCCGCCTGACCCGCCGCATCGCAGCCGGCGGCTTCGCCGCCGCCCTGCTCCTCGGCGGCGCCGCCTGCGGTGACGACGACGACACCACCGAGCAGATCGTCGACACCGAGACCGAGACCGACACCGACGAGGTCGATGTCACCGAGACCGAGGGTGTGACCGACACCGAGACCGAGACGATGGAGCTCGAGACGGAGACGCAGACGGAGACGGTCGAGGAGACCAACACCGAGACCGACACCGAGGTCGTGGAGGAGGAGACCGAGACGGTCACCGAGTCCGAGTGATCCTGGCGCAGGCCTGACGCCTGCCGCCGGACGCACCACACGAAGGGCGCAGCCGAGGCTGCGCCCTTCGTCGCGTCCGGCGCCAGCACCTACCGTCGGATCGTGGGATCGCTGCTCGCCGCCCTCGGCATCGTCTTCCTCGCCGAGCTCGGCGACAAGACCCAGCTGGTGGCGCTCGGCTTCGGTGCCCGCCACCGCCTCGGGCCGGTCCTCGCCGGCGTGGCCCTGGCCTACGCCGCCACCAACCTGTTGTCCGTGGTGGTCGGTGGCCTGCTCGGCGCCGCGCTGCCCACCCGGGCGCTCGGCCTCGGCGGCGGCGTGCTGTTCATCGGCTTCGCGCTGTGGTCCCTGCGGCGTGACGACGACGACGAGGACGACGACCTCGATGTCACCCCGGGGCAGGGCCGGGTCGTGGTGTCCGTCGCGCTGGCGATGTTCGTGGCCGAGCTGGGGGACAAGACCATGCTCGCCACCGCCACGCTGGCGGCGCAGGGCAATCCGGTCCTGGTGTGGATCGGCGCCACCATCGGGATCATCCTGTCCGGGTCCGTCGGCGTCCTCGTCGGCCGAGCCACCGGGGCCCGACTGCCGGAGCGGACCATCCGTCTCGGCTCCGCGGCCCTGTTCGCCGTGTTCGGCGTGGCGCTCATCGTCCTGAACCTGTGAGCGCACCGGCGCTCGGCCGCCGGCGTGGGCCGGTGAACGGCCTCTGCGGTCGGGACCGGTCCCCGTAGGATCGGCCCCCATGCCCGGCCGCTTCTACGTCACGACGCCGATCTACTACGTCAACGACGCCCCCCACATCGGCCACGCCTACACCACGGTCACGGCCGACGCCGTGGCCCGCTGGCACCGGCTGCTCGGCGAGGACACCCGCTTCCTCACCGGCACCGACGAGCACGGCCTGAAGGTCCAGCGGGCCGCCGAGGAGCACGGGCAGACGCCCCTCGCCTGGGCCGACCAGACCACGGCCCGGTTCGCCGAGGCGTGGGAGCTGCTCGACATCTCCAACGACGACTACATCCGCACGACCGAGCCCCGACACCACCGGGCGGTGCAGGAGCTGCTGACCCGCATCAAGGACAACGGCTGGATCTACCAGGACACCTACGCCGGTTGGTACTGCGTGGGGTGCGAGGCGTACTACGCCGAATCCGATCTCGACGAGGGCAACGTCTGCCCCATCCACGGCCGGCCGGTCGAGTGGTTCGAGGAGGAGAACTGGTTCTTCAAGCTCTCGGCCTTCGAGGGCCGTCTCACCGAGTGGCTGTCGCAGGACCCGTCGCCGGTGAAGCCCGACGGCAAGCGCAACGAGGCGCTCGGCATCGTGCGCCAGGGGCTCGAGGACGTGTCGATCTCCCGCTCGTCGATCGACTGGGGCGTGCCCGTCCCGTGGGACCCGGACCACGTCTTCTACGTCTGGTACGACGCCCTCATCAACTACGCCACCGCCGCCGGGTTCGGGTCCGACGAGGCGTCGTTCGAGCGGTGGTGGCCCGAGGTGCACCACCTCATCGGCAAGGACATCATCCGCTTCCACTGCGTGTACTGGCCGGCGATGCTCATGGCCGCCGACCTGGCCCCGCCGAAGTCCGTGCACGTCCACGGCTTCCTGCTGGTGGGCGGCGAGAAGATGTCCAAGACCAAGCTGAACCAGATCACCCCGGCGGAGCTGGTCGAGGACTTCGGCGTCGACGGGTTCCGGCACCACTTCCTGCACGACCAGCCCTTCGGCCCCGACGGCGACTTCAGCTACGAGGGCATGGTCACCCGGTACAACGCCGACCTGGCCAACAACCTCGGCAACCTGCTGTCCCGCGTCGCCACGGTGGTCGACAAGAAGTGCGGTGGCATCGGTCCCGCGCCGGACCCTGACAGCCCGCTGGCGCCGGTGGCCGCCGAGGCGTACGCCGAGACCGCCGCCGCCTGGGATCGCGTCCAGCCCTCGGTGGCGCTCGACGCCACGTGGCGACTGATCCGGGAGACGAACGCCCACCTCGAGGTGAACGAGCCCTGGAAGATGGAACCCGGCGCCGAGGTCGAGCGGATCATGGGCGACGCCCTCGAGGCGCTGCGCATCGTCACGGTCCTGGCCTCGCCCGCCGTGCCCGCGTCGTGCCGCGAGATCTGGCGGCGCATCGGGCTCGCCGGCACGCCGGAGGAGCAGCGCCTGCCCGACGCCGCCACGTGGGGCCAGTACCCGGGCGGGCTCCCGGTGGAGAAGGGCGCCCCGCTCTTCCCCCGCATGAAGGCCTGACATGGGCGCGCCTGCCGGCCGGGACATCGCCACCGGTGACCTGCGGTGGACCGACGACCACTGCCACCTGCCCGACGACGGCACGGCCGGCGACGTGCTCGCCGCCGCTCGGTCGGCCGGCGTCGCGCGGTTCGTGCACGTCGGCACCGACGTGGCCTCGTCGGCTCTCGCCCTCGCCCTCGCCGCCGAGCACGACGGCGTGTGGGCCGCCGCCGGGGTCCACCCCCACGAGGCGAGCCACGGCATCGACGGGCTCGAGGCGCTGCTGGCCGACCCGTGGTGCGTCGCGGTGGGCGAGTGCGGGTTCGACTTCCACTACGACCACTCACCCCGCGGCGTGCAGCGCGACGTCTTCGCCGCCCAGGTGGCGCTGGCCCACGCCCACGACAAGGCGCTGGTCATCCACACCCGAGAGGCGTGGGAGGAGACGTTCGAGGTCCTCGATGCCGAGGGCACCCCGGACCGCACGATCGTCCACTGCTTCACCGGCGGGGCCGACGAGGCCGACGCCTGCCTGGCCCGCGGGGCCCACCTCTCGTTCTCCGGGATCGTCACCTTCCCGAAGGCCGACGACGTCCGCGCCGCGGCGGCCCGCTGCCCGCTGGACCGCATGCTCGTGGAGACCGACAGCCCCTTCCTGGCCCCGGTCCCGAACCGGGGCCGGCCCAACGAACCGGCGTGGGTGCCCCTCGTCGGCGCCGGTCTGGCCGATGCCACCGGCCACTCGGTGGCCGACATCGCCGCCGCCACGTGGGCCAACGCAGCCCGCTGCTACCGGCTCCCGTGACGCCGCTCGTGGCACGCTCCGTGCCATCAAGGTTGCTGTACGCGGCCGGGATCCCTACCGTCGTCCCGTCCGACGTGGAGGAGAGCCGTGGAGGACGACAACCCCGCACCGCCCGATCGGCGGCGCCTGTGGGTCGCGGTCGCGGCGACGATGGTCGCCGTGCCGCTCCTGCTGCTCGACAACCTGACCGCCGACGCCGATGACGATCCCGCCGGGACGCGCACGGCCGACAAGCGCGCCGGGGTGACCGTCGTCGTGCCGCTCGACCGGCCCGAGACCGGTCCGCCCAAGGGGATCTCCGTCGTGACGTCGTCCACCACCTCCTCGACCACGCCAATCACGGTCGCCCCGACCACCACCACCACGACCGCCTCGTGACCCTCGGCGCCGGGCGCATCCGCGCCCTGCTCGACGACCACGGCATCGTGCCGTCGCGTGCGCTGGGGCAGAACTTCCTCATCGACCCGAACACCGCGCGGCGCATCGCCGCCGCCAGCGGCGCAGGGGACGGGGACCGCGTCCTCGAGATCGGCCCGGGGCTCGGATCGCTCACCCTGGCGCTGTCGGAGCTTGGTGCCTCGGTGACGGCGGTGGAGCTCGACCGCCACCTCGTCCCCGTGCTGACCGAGGTGGTGGCCGATGCCGATCCGCCGGTGCGCGTGGTCCACGCCGATGCCCTCGAGGTCGACCTCGACGATCTGGTGCCGCACGGGACCCGGTGCCGGCTGGCCGCCAACCTGCCGTACAACGTCGGCACCACCATCTTCCTGCGCATCCTCGAGGAGGCGCCGGCTGTGTCCGGCGGCGTGGTCCTGGTGCAGCGCGAGGTGGCCGAGCGGTTGGCGGCCCGGGCGGGGGACGGCGCCTACGGCATCCCGTCGGTGAAGGCGGCGTGGTGGGTCCACGCCAAGGTCGCCGGGAAGGTTCCCGCATCTGTGTTCCACCCCCGCCCCCGGGTCGACTCCTCGTTCGTCACCTTCGAGCGCCACGACCCACCCGGCGACGACGCGCTGCGCGCCCGCGCCTTCGCCCTCGTCGACGCCGGCTTCGGCCAGCGCCGCAAGATGCTCCGTCGCAGCCTCGCCGACCACCTCCCCTCCGGTGCGCTCGAGGCGGCCGGCATCGATCCGACCCGTCGGGCCCAGGAGCTGGCCCTCGACGACTGGGTCCGCCTCGCCCGGGGCTGACCTGGCAGGATCGCCCGCCGTGGCCGCCACCTCGCTGTTCCAGCAGCTCGACGATCGACGCTTCCTCCCCACGGAGCTGTCCCGAGGTCCGTGGGATCCCGACGCCCTCCACGGTGGTCCGCCCGCCGCGCTGGTCGCCGGCGCCATGCAGGAAGCCGTCGCCGCGTTCGCCCGGGACGAGCTCACCGGAGACGACGGCAGCACCGTCGACTTCTTCCCGGCCCGCTTCACCGCCGAGCTGCTCCGCCCCGTCCCGCTGGCCGAGCTGGTGGTGGACACGACCCTTCGCCGGAAGGGCCGCAAGATCTGCATCGCCGATGCCACGCTCACCGGACCGGACGGGAAGGTGTGCCTGTCGGCCACCCTCGCCACGATCCGCCGCCAACCCTTCGACCAGCCCCGCTCCGACGAGCTCAGGGTCCCGCCGTCGCCGTCGACCGGTTGGGCGATCGCCATCGCCGCCAGCGAGCACGTCATGTTCGCCCGGGAGGGCGTCGAGCACCGCCTGGTCGCCGGCCGCTTCGAGGATCCCGGTCCGGCCACCGACTGGATCCGGATGGCCGCCCCCATGGTCGACGGCCGGGAGCCCACGCCGCTCGAGCGGGTCATGGCGGCGGCGGACTTCGGCAACGGCGTGTCGAAGTGGTTCGACATGGAGGAGGTCCTCTTCCTCAACCCCGACCTCACCGTCAACCTCCACCGGCTGCCCGTCGGCGAGTGGGTGTGCATCGACGCGGTGACCCGGCTGGGCACCGAGGGCATCGGCCTGGCCGAGAGCCTCCTCTTCGACCAGGAGGGCCCGATCGGGCGGGCCACCCAGTCGCTCCTCGTCGAAGGCCGATGACCGGGGCGGTGACGCTCGTCGCCCCGGCCAAGCTCACGCTCACGCTGCGGGTCACGGGGGTGCGCACCGACGGCTACCACCTCATCGATGCCGAGATGGTCAGCCTCGACATCGCGGACGAGCTCACGTTCCGCGACGCCGGCGGGTCCGGCACCACGATCGACCTCACCGGTCCCGCCGCCGGCGGCCTCTCCGCCGGCCCGGACAACCTGGTGGCCCGGGCCCTGCGCGCCGTCGGGCGGGAGGCCCGCGTCACCCTCGACAAGCGCATCCCCCACGGTGGCGGGCTGGG
>CAZCJT010000099.1:0-8347 GCA_964498565.1 uncultured Acidimicrobiaceae bacterium | reverse complement strand
GGGCTGAGCACGACGAAGGGCCGGCCCCGCCGGGCCGGCCCTTCGTCGAGCGTGTGGGGTGACTGCTACGGGGCGTCGAAGACGACGGGCACCGTGCGCGGTCCGCGCACCTGCCCGCCCACCCAGGTGACCTTGGCCGGGTCCTCCACCGTGAAGGTGGGCACCCGATCGAGGAAGGTCTGGATCGCCACCTTCAGCTCCATGCGGGCCAGGTTCGATCCCAGGCACCGGTGGATGCCCGAACCGAAGGCGAAGTGGCGGTTCTTCTTGCGGTCGATGATGAACTCGTCGGCGCGCTCGAAGTGCTCCGGGTCACGGTTGCCGGCCGGGAAGGCCATGAGGACCTTGTCGCCCTCCTTCATCGGGCAGCCGTTGAACTCCACGTCCTCGGTGACGTAGCGGGCCATCGTCACCGGGCTGTACATCCGCAGGATCTCCTCGACCGCGGTGTCCATCAGCTCGGGCTCGTCGCGGAGCCGCTGCTGGTCCTCGGGGTGCGTGGCGAGGTGCCAGAGGCCGGACCCGATGGAGCTCCACGTGGTGTCGATGCCGGCGACGAGGAGGAGGAAGCACGTGCCGAGCAGGTGCATGTCCTCGATCGGCTCGCCGTCGACGTCGGATTCGATGAGCAGGGTCAGCAGGTCGTCGGGGCGCTCGCCCTCCGGGATGGCCCGGTGCTCGGCGATGCGCTCGGCGAAGTAGGTGATCATCTCCTCGAGCGCAGCGCGTGAGCCTTCGAGGTTGTGGATCCCCTCCTGGAGGATCTTGACCACCCACTCGGTGAACCGCTCCTCGTGCTCGAGCGGGATGCCGAGCATCGTGGCGATGATCCGCACCGGGATGTGCTGGGCGTAGTCGGCCGCCGCATCCCCTCGGCCGGTGTGGACGAACTGGTCGATGAGCTCGTTCGCCAAGCCGTGCGTGATGGGCGTCATCTTGTCGATGGCCGACGGCCCGAACGCGGGCAGCAGCAGGCGGCGGGCCCAGGTGTGCACGGGCGGGTCGGAGCTGATCGGCGGCGCGCCTGCGGTCAGCGCGCCCTCGCCGGGGCGCTGGAGGGTCACCACGGCGATGTCTCGCGAGGAGAAGGTGTCCACGTCGTGGGCGATCTCCGCGATGTCGTCGTAGCGAACGGGCAGCCATGCCCGGTTGCGCCGCTCCGTGAACGCGATCGGGCAGGAGCCGCGCAGCTCGTCCCACGCTCGCTCCGGCTCGGTGACGTAGTCGGGATGGAAGATGTCGAAGTCGCGCGCCCAGTCGAGCACGTCGTCGATGATGGTCATGGACCCCCCTATGGCCGCCGGACGTCGGCGGCGGGGACAAGATAGTCGACAGGGCGTGTCGCGTGTCACCCCCGGCGGAGGAGATGCGCCAGCGCGGCCGACCCCATCCGCTACGGTGCCGTCCGTCACATCGCAGCCCTTCGTCGTCGGAACGGTCTTGAACGAGAACAGTCCTCCAGCGCACCTGTCGGTCCGGAACCTCGAGGTCGTCTACAACGACGTGGCCCTGGTCCTCCGGGGTGTCACCCTCGAGGTGCCCCGGGGCGGGATCGCCGCCCTCCTCGGCGCCAACGGAGCCGGCAAGACCACGTTGCTGCGCGCCATCACCGGCCTGCTGCGCATCCACCGGGGTGCCATCACCAAGGGGGACGTGCTCCTCGACGGCGATTCCATCACCGGCCACGATCCCGCCCAGATCGTGCGCCACGGCATCTCCCACGTCATGGAGGGGCGGCGGATCTTCGCCGAGCTCACGGTCGAGGAGAACCTGCGCGCCGGCGCCTACACCAAGCGGGACCGCAACGAGGTGAAGCGCAACCACGAGCGCGTGATGGAGCTGTTCCCGGTCCTGGCGGATCGGCGACGGTCCGTGGCCGGCTACCTCTCCGGCGGAGAGCAGCAGATGCTGGCCATGGGCCGTGCCCTCATGCAGTCACCGGAGCTGCTCCTGCTGGACGAGCCGTCGCTCGGCCTCGCCCCCCGCCTGGTGGAGAACATCCGCGATCTCATCGTCGACATCAACCGCTCCGGGACCAGCGTCCTGCTCGTGGAGCAGAACGCGGCCATGGCGCTGTCGATCAGCACCGTCGGCTATGTGATGGAGACCGGCCGCGTGGTGCGCGACGGGCCGGCCGCCGAGCTCCGCGAGGACAAGGACATCAAGGAGTTCTACCTGGGCATGGGCGGCGACGAGCGACGTTCGTTCCGAGACGTGAAGTCGTACCGGCGGAAGAAGCGGTGGAGCGCATGACCGGCCAAGCGTTGCTCGAGGTCGACCAGCTCTCGCTCCAGTTCGGCGGTGTGCGAGCGCTGGACGACGTCACCTTCGACGTCAGGCCGGGCGAGATCTTCGCCATCATCGGGCCCAACGGGGCCGGCAAGACGTCGATCTTCAACTGCCTCAACGGCGTGTACCAGCCCCAGCACGGCTCCATGCGCCTCGAGGGCACGGACCTGATCGGGCGCAAGCCGACCGCCCTCGCCAACATGGGGATCGCTCGCACCTTCCAGAACCTGGGACTGTTCGCGAACCTCGACGTGATCGACAACCTGATGCTCGGTCGTCACGTGCGGATGCGCACGGGGTTCCTCGCCGGCATGGTGTGGCTCGGCCGCGCCCGTCGAGAGGAGCTGGACAACCGCCGCCGCGTCGAGGAGATCGTCGAGCTGCTCGAGCTGGAGGAGCACCGGCACACCCACGTCGGCCTCCTCCCCTACGGCGTGCAGAAGCGCATCGAGCTGGGCCGCGCCCTTGCCATGGAGCCCAAGCTGCTCCTTCTCGACGAGCCGGTGGCGGGCATGAACCTCGAGGAGACCGAGGACATGGCCCGGTACATCCTGGAGATCCAACGGGAGCTGTCGATCGCCATGATCCTCGTCGAGCACGACATGCACATGGTGATGGACATCGCCGACCGGGTGATGGCCCTCGACTTCGGGCGGACCCTGATCGTCGGCGAGCCGGCCGAGGTCCAGAACGACCCGGCCGTGATCGAGGCCTACCTCGGAGGTGCCGCATGACCGCCACGCTCGAACGCGACCTTCCCGCCCCCGGCCCCGGCGGTTCGCCCCGGACCCTGCCGGCACTGCTGGCGGTTCGGTCCGGGGAGACGCCGGACCGGGTGGCACTGCGCTCCAAGGAGCTCGGACGCTGGGTCGAGACGACGTGGTCCGGCTACGCCGAGCGCGTCGCTCGCATCGCCGCCGGCCTGCGCGAGCTCGGTGTGCAGCCGGGTGACAAGGTCTCGGTGCACAGCGAGAACCGCATCGAGTGGCTGCTCGCCGACCTGGCCGTCCAGGGCATGGGCGCGGTCACCGTCGGCATCTACCCGACCAGCCCCGCAGAGGAGGTCGAGTACCTCCTGTCGCACTCGGAGTCGGTGGCGCTCGTCACCGAGGACGAGGAGCAGTTCGACAAGGCGATGGCCGTGCGCGACCGGCTGCCGAGCCTGCGCTCCATCGTCGTCATGGACCCCCGCGGGATCGACCTCGAGGCCCACCGCGACGTGCTGTCGTTCGCGGCGCTCGAGGATCGGGGTGCCGCGCACGCCGACGCCCTCGACCAGCAGCGCCGCGCCGTCGAGGCCCTCGACCCGGACGCGGCGGCGATCATCGTCTACACCTCCGGGACCACCGGCCCGCCCAAGGGCGCGATGCTCAGCCACCGCAACCTGCTCGCGGTCGCCGAGACGGCGTCCCTCGCCTACGGCGCCGGTCGCGACGACGAGGTCCTCTCGTACCTCCCGCTGTGCCACATCGCCGAGCGCCTCGTCTCGTGCATCTCCGCGCTGCACGGCGGATACGTCGTCAACTTCGGCGAGGGCGGCCCGTCGTTCGGCATCGACATGCACGAGGTCCAGCCCACCTTCTTCCTCGGCGTCCCCCGGGTGTGGGAGAAGATGATGGCCAGCATCGAGATCCGGGTCGCCGACGCCAGCTGGCTCAAGCGGCGCACCTACCACCTGGCCGCCCGTCTGGCCGGGCCGGCTGCCCACCGGCGGATGCGGGGCCAGCGCACGCCGCTCGATCGCCTCCGCTACGCCGTCGCCTGGTTGCTGGCCTTCCGCTCCCTGCGCGACAAGCTCGGGCTGGGCCGGATCCGCGTCGCGCTGTCCGGCGCGGCGCCCATCGCTCCCCAGGTGCTCGAGTTCTTCTGGACCATGGGCGTGCCGATCCGCGAGGCCTATGGGCAGACCGAGAACAGCGCGCTGTGCACGTTCATGCCTGCCGACGACGTGCGGCTCGGCACGGTCGGCAAGCCGGCACCGGGCTGCGAGCTGACCATCGCGCCCGACGGCGAGATCCTCACCCGCTCGGCCGGCGTGTTCCTCGGCTACTTCAAGAACCCGGATGCCACGGCGGAGACCGTCGATGCCGAGGGCTGGTTGCACACCGGTGACATCGGCGTGCTCGACGACGACGGCTTCCTGCACATCACCGACCGCAAGAAGGACATCATCATCACCGCCGGCGGCAAGAACATCTCGCCGTCGGAGATCGAGAACAAGCTGAAGGTGTCACCCTTCGTCCGCGAGGCGATCGTGATCGGCGACCGCCGCAAGTACCTGACCGCTCTCGTCGGCATCGAGTTCGACACCGTGGGTGACTGGGCCACCCGCAAGCGGATCCCGTACACGACCTACGAGGACCTCTCCCGCAAGCCCGAGGTCGTCGAGCTCGTCCAGGGCGTGGTCGACGAGGTCAACACCGAGCTGGCCCAGGTGGAGACGGTCAAGCGGTTCACGCTGCTGCCCAAGGAGCTCGACGCCGAGGAGGGTGAGCTCACCGCCACCCAGAAGGTGAAGCGCGCCGCGCTGTCCGAGCAGTTCAGCGAGCTCATCGAGGCGATGTACCGGTGACCGAGTTCCTCCAGCTGGTCTTCCAGGGCATCGCGCTCGGCTCGCAGTACGCCCTCATCGCCCTCGGCTTCGTGGTCATCTACAAGGCGACCGGCGTCATCAACTTCGCCCAGGGCGGCTTCGTCCTCGTCGGCGCCTACCTCGCCTACAACTTCCGCCAGACCTGGGACCTGCCGTTCTTCGTCGCCCTCGTGCTCGCCATGGTCGCCGGGGCCCTGCTCGGCGCGGTGGTCGAGCGGGTGCTGCTCCGTCGGATGGTGGGTGAACCGGTCTTCGCCGTGCTCATGATCACCATCGGCTTGCTCTTCGTGCTGGAGCAGACGTCGACGTCGGTCTGGGGGTTCGACAACCTCAACCTCGGCGACCCGTGGGGCATCGAGACGGTCGAGGTCGCGGACCTGAACCTGGCCGTCGCCGACCTGTGGACGATCGGTCTCGCTGCGCTGGCGATGTCCGCCTTCTTCGCCTTCTTCCGCTATACCGCCACCGGCGTGGCCATGCGAGCCACCGCCATCGACCAGGAGGCGGCGGTCGCCCAGGGCATCGGGGCCGGGCGGATCTTCGCGCTGGCGTGGGGTGTGTCGGGGGCGGTCGCCGCCCTCGGTGGCATCACGCTCGCCGCCGGCCCGGCCCAGCTCGCTCCCGGCATCAGCTTCGTCGCCCTCGCCGCGTTCCCGGCCATGATCCTGGGCGGGCTCGACTCGCCGGCCGGCGCCGTCGTCGGTGGCGTGATCATCGGCGTGACCCAGAGCCTCACGGCCGGCTACCAGCCGGAGCACGCCGAGTGGCTCGGTACGAACTTCCACATCGTCATGCCGTACGTGGTGATGATCCTCATCCTGCTCGTGCGCCCCTACGGCATCTTCGGCACTCGAGAGGTGCGCAGGATCTGATGTCCCGAGCCAGAGACCTCCACGTCACCTACGCGCAGCACCTCCGGCTGGTCTCCAGCCGGTGGATGGCCGTGGGCTTCCTCGCCCTGGCCGCCGCCTGGCTGGCCGCGCCCTTCGTCCTGTCGGAGTTCCAGCTCGACGTCGGCAGCCGGGTGGCGATCTTCGCCCTCGGCGCCATCGGCCTGAACCTGCTCACCGGCTACACCGGCCAGGTCTCGCTCGGCCATGCGTTCTTCATCGGCACCGGCGCCTACGCGGCGGCGTGGGCCGGAGGCGAGCAGGAGTGGCCGCTGTGGCTGTGGCTGCCGGCCATCACCATCCTGGGCACGTTCATCGGCGCGGTGATCGGTCCCTTCGCTCTGCGCCTGCGCGGCAACTACCTCGCGATCGTCACGCTGGGCCTGCTGTTCCTCGGCGAGCACGTGTTCAACAACTGGGAGTCCGTCACCGGAGGTGGCGCCGGCCGGTCGGTGGAGGCCGAGACCACCATCGCCGGGCTCGACGTCACGTCGCTGGAGCTGTTCGGCCGCGAGTTCGAGCGGGAGCAGAGCCTGTTCTGGTTCATCTGGCTCCTCGTCGCGATCGGGGCGCTGGTCGCCAAGAACCTGGTCCGCACCCGTCCGGGGCGGGCGATGCAGGCGGTGCGTGACCGTGACCTCGCCGCCGAGGTCATCGGCGTGAGCCTGGCCCGGTACAAGGTCGGCGCCTTCGCCATCTCCAGCGGCTACGCCGCCCTCGCCGGCGGGCTCTTCGGGGTCCTCCAGCGCTACGTCAGCCCCACGGAGTTCGGAGGTCAGCTCGGGCTGTTCCTGTCGATCCAGTACATCGCCATCATCATCGTCGGGGGGATCGGAACGATCTTCGGATCCATCCTCGGCGCCTTCATCGTCGGAGCGATGCCCCGCATCATCGAGAACCTGAGCAAGGACCAGGACCTGCCGTTCGTGTTCGGCGACGCCGGCGGCCAGGAGGGGTTCATCAGCGTGTTCTCGCTGAACCAGGCCCTCTTCGGAGTGCTCATCGTCGGATTCCTGCTCTTCGAACCACGAGGCCTGGCCGCCGTATGGTTGCGGCTGAAGGCCTATTTCCGGAGCTGGCCGTTCTCGTACTGAGACGGCCGGCCGAGATGTCAGACCAACAATCGGGGGAGAACCGATCAATGCGCAAAGCCAACCCACTGCTCAGGATCCTCGCGTTGCTGCTGTCGCTGTCGCTCGTCGCGGCCGCCTGCGGCGACGACGACGACGAGACCGAAGCGGGCACCGAGGCGCCCGAGGACACCACCGGCGGCGAGGAAGGCGGCGGTGAGGAAGGCGGCGGCGAGCCCGAGGAGGCCCCAGGCTTCGACGGCGAGACGATCCGTCTCGGCGTGCTCACCCCGCAGACCGGCGTCGCGGCCGTCATCGGCAACCCGCTGACCGAGGGCAACCGCGTGTTCTTCGAGGCGCTCAACGCCGAAGGAGGCATCGCCGGCAAGTACAAGGTCGAGCTCGAGATCGCCGACACCCAGTACCAGCCCCAGACCGCGGTGCAGCAGTACAACGCCACCAAGGACAACGTCGCCGGCTACGTGCAGGTGCTGGGCACGGGCGTCGTGAACGCCGTCCTCCCGCTGCTGTCCGAGGACGAGATCGTCGCCGGGCCCGCCTCGCTCGACTCGTTCTGGGTGCCCGAGCAGTACCTGCTCGCCCTCGGCGGCCCGTACCAGCTCCAGGCCATCAACGCCATGGACTACTGGTTCAACCAGGAAGCCAACGACCCGGCGGACACCACGGTCTGCACGATGATCCAGGACGACCCCTACGGTGAGGCCGGCCAGGCCGGCATCGAGTACGCCGCCGAGGAGATCGGCTTCGAGGTCGCCGAGACGGCACGGTTCGCCGCCACGGACACGGACTTCTCCGGCCAGATCAACACGCTCAAGAGCGGCGGCTGCGAGCTGGTGTTCCTGGTGTCGCTGCCCAGCGCCACCGGCGCCATCATCGGCGCCGCCGCCCAGCAGCAGTTCGCGCCGCAGTGGATCGGCCAGTCGCCGACCTGGGTCGGCGCGCTCGCCCAGTCCCCGATCGCCCCGTACCTGCAGGAGAACTTCCTGCTGATGTCGGAAGGTCCGGAGTGGGGTGACACCTCCTCGGAGGGCATGGCCCAGATGCTGGAGGACCAGGAGCAGTACGCCCCCGACCAGGGCCCGGACATCTACTTCTCGTTCGGCTACGCCGAGGCGTGGTCGTTCGCGCAGGTGCTCGAGCGGGCCGTGGAGCTCGGTGACCTGTCCCGCGAGGGCATCATCGAGGCGATGAACACCGTGGGCACCATCACCACCGGCGGGCTGCTCGGCGACTACGAGTACGGGCCGCCCGAGGACCGCAAGCCCCCGCGCGAGAGCCGGGTGTTCGCGATCGATCCGGCGGCACCGGGTGGGCTGAAGGCCGTCGCGGAGGAGTTCGTCTCCGAGGCCGCCGAGTCCTTCGAGTTCGAGTTCGAGGGCTGATCCCCACCGCAACGCGACGCTGAGCTGACCGTGGCCGGCCCTCCGGGGCCGGCCACCGTCGCGCCCGGGCCCGGATCAGCGTGCGCGTCGGTCGAGCAGCTC
>CAZCJT010000098.1:0-8381 GCA_964498565.1 uncultured Acidimicrobiaceae bacterium | reverse complement strand
GGCGTCACCGGAGAGGTCGCCTTGGCCAGCGACCCGCCCTCGACGAGGCGCACCGGGACGCCGGCGCCGGCGGCGGCATCGAACACGTCGGCAGGGGCGTCGGGTTCGGCGTACACCTCGACGACGTCGACCCCGGCGGCCAGCGCCTCGGTCACGAGGGTCGGCCCGTCGATCACGAACTGACCGGCCTCCAGACGCGCCCTACGGCGCCCCGAGAGGCGCCGTAGGTGCTGGAGTGCGCTCGACCGGGGGCCGAGCAGGTCCGTCACGGACCCGGTCTTCAGGCTGCGCCCTCGGACTGGGCGGCGCCGAGGGCCTGGTCGGCCACGGCCACGAGGGCGCCGAAGGCGGCGTCGTCGCGGACAGCCAGGTCGGCCAGGTGCTTGCGGTCGACCTCGACCCCGGCTTCACGCAGCCCGGCGACGAAGCGCGAGTAGGTGGTGCCGTGGATGCGGCAGCCGGCATTGATGCGCTGGATCCAGAGCTTGCGCATCTCCCCCTTGCGGGCCCGACGGTCGCGGAACGCGTAGTCCATCGAGTGCATGACCTGCTCGTTCGCCGAGCGGAAGGTACGGCTCTTGTTGCCGTAGTAGCCCTTCGCCCGGCCGAGTACCTGCTTGCGACGCTTCTTGCTGTGGACGCCGCGCTTGACACGTGCCATGTCGATCTCCTCTCAGGTGTTCCGGGCTGGTTACTGGCCGAGCATGCGCTTGATGCGCTTCTCGTCGGCCTGGCTCACGAGCTCGTCGCCCTTGAGGCGGCGCAGGCGCTTCGAGGTGAAGCGCTCGTTGCCGTGGTGGCGGTTGGCCTGGCGGCGGCTGACCTTGCCGCTGCCGGTGATCTTGAACCGCTTGGCCGACGTGCGGTGGGTCTTCATCTTGGGCATGACTCTTCCTTCGTCTTCGACGTGCGTCTGGTGGGCGGGGGCCGCCCGGCTTCAGTCGGACGTCTCGCTGGGGGCTTCGGCCTCGGCGTCGGCCGCGGCCTCCGCTTCGGCCTCCTTGACCGCTGCCTTGGCGGCGGCCTGGGCCTTCTTGTCCGGTCCGAGGACCATGGTCATCTGGCGACCCTCCTGGCGGGCGATGGTCTCCACCCGTCCGGCCTGGGCCGTGGCCTCGACCACGCGGTCGAGGATCTTGCGCCCCAGCTCCGGGTGGGTCATCTCCCGGCCTCGGAACATGAGCGTGATCTTGACCTTGTGACCCTCCTCGAGGAAGTGGATCACCTTCTTGGTCTTGGTCTCGAAGTCGCCCGGGCCGATCTTGGGCCGGTACTTCATCTCCTTGATCGAAGCACTGGAGCTCTTGCGACGAGATTCCTTGGCCCGTTGCGCAGCTTCGTACTTGTACTTCCCGTAGTCCATGATGCGACACACGGGTGGGTTGGCCTTGTCCGCCACCTCGACCAGGTCGAGGTCTTGGCTGCGGGCGATGGCCAGCGCCTCGGGCAGGGGCTTGATCCCGATCTGCTCACCGTCAGCACCCACGAGGCGGACCTCGCGGGCGCGGATGCGGTCGTTGATGCGGGGCTCGTCAGCAGCTATCGCCCATCACTCCTCGTCAAGTGTCCGTTCCTCCTGTGGTTCGGAACTTCGTTCGAATCACGAGAAAGCGGGACCATTGCCCGGAAGCGGTACCCCCACACGCGGGAGCGGACGTCGAAAGACGTCCGCCACACCTGGCGCCGGCGCCCGGAGGCGACGGGGGTGTTCCACGACCCGGGCGCACCAGCAGGTGGCCGGGTGGGGGGCGGGCCCCACTTGCTCGATCAGTTGTGCCCCCAATGTACCGGGAGATGGCATCGGATGGGCAAGTGCGCCAGGATCGACGGTCCCAGCCCGAGCCGATCGCCGCCTGCGGCGGAGCAAGGAGATGCCCGTGTCGTCGCTGTGGACACCCGGGGGCGAGATCCCCGTCGAACGAGACGCCGGCCCGCCCACCGAGGCCGACCTGGAGGGCCAGGCGGCCGAGCTCCAGCGCTTCCTGCTGGAGGCACCGGCCGAGCAGATCGTGGCCGAGCACGCCATGGGCCTCTACGAGCTGGCCGTGCTCCACCTGTCCCAGCCCGAGCCCCGGCTGGCCGACGCCCGCCTCGCCATCGATGCGCTGGCCGCGCTCGTCGACGGCCTCGAGGGCCGTCTCGGCGACCTCGGCACCCAGCTGCGTTCTGCGCTCCCCCAGCTCCAGATGGCCTTCGTGCAGCTCGCCGATCGCGTCAGCGCTCCGGACACCAGCACGGAGCGTGGGGAGGGATAGGTTGGCGCCTCAGCGAGGGCGACGAGGGGAGGTGCGACGTGGCCGACGTGGAGACCCGGACAGCGCAGGTGACCCTGGCCGACCACCTCAACGACCTCGTCGCCGTGTTCGACGCGGACGGGCGCTGCCTGTTCCTCAACCGCACCGGTCGACGCCTGCTGCGCCTCGACTCGGATGGCCCGGTCACGGTCCGCCTCGGTGACCTGCCGGGCAGCGGCGACCGCGAGCGCTTCGCCAACGTGGTCTCCGCGGTCCGGGCCGGCGACACGTGGACCGGCTCGATGTCGATGGCGTCGCCGATCACGGGCGAGTTCCCCACCCGCTCCACCATCTGCCCGCTGACCCTCGACGACGGCACCCCGGGGTTCGGGTGGGTCGCCAAGGACACCACCACCGACCGCGATGTCATCCGGAGCCTGCGGCAGCGGGCGTTCTACGACCCGCTCACGGGGTTGTCCCACCGGTCGCTGTTCCTGGACCGCCTCGACCTGCTGCTGCGCCGGGTGAGCGACCAGGTCAGCCCGGTGGCCGTGCTGTTCGTGACGCCGGACCGGTTCAAGGAGAAGATCAACCGGTTCGAACAGACCGCAGGCGACGCCCTCCTGAAGGCCATCGCCGGCCGCTTCCCCGAGCATCTCGGCACCGACCAGAGCGTGCACCGCTGGGGCGACGAGGACTTCGTCGTCCTGTGCGAGCACGTGGCCGACGAGGCCGAGGCGCTCGCGGTGGCGGCCGAGATCGCCGAGTCCTTCCGGGATCCCTTCAGCGTCGGCGAGCACGTGGTCTTCATGACCGCCTCGTGCGGGGTCGCCATCGGCGTGCCGGGCACCATGACCACCGACGAGCTGATCCGCCACGCGGACGCCGCTGCGCAGCTGGCCAAGAACACCGGCGGCGGCAGCATCCGCCTCTTCGACGAGGAGCTGCGGGCGCGGGCGTTGCGGCGGGCCGAGCTGGAGGACGAGCTGTGGGGCGCGGCGGAGCGCGGCGAGCTGGTGCTGCACTACCAGCCCGAGGTGCTGCTGCGGACCAACGAGATCGTCGGTGCCGAGGCGCTGCTGCGCTGGCGCCACCCGCAGTGGGGCTTGGTCCCGCCGAACGAGTTCATCCCCATCGCGGAGGCCACCAACCTCATCCTCGAGATCGGCGACTGGGTGCTGAGGGAAGCCCTGTCCCAGTGCGCCCGCTGGTCCGAGCGCTTCGCCGACCGCAATGCGCTCGTCATCGCCGTGAACATCTCGTCCAAGCAGTTCGTGGCCGCCGACTTCGTCGACAAGGTCGCCGAGCTGCTCGTCGACACGGGCGCCCGGCCGGCCGACGTGTGCCTCGAGATCACCGAGAGCGTGCTGCTCGACGACGCCGAGGAGACCATCGCCCGGCTCGAGCAGCTCAAGGCCCTCGGCGTCCACCTCGCCATCGACGACTTCGGCACCGGCTACTCGTCGCTGTCGTACCTGCGCCGGTTCCCGGTCGACATCTTGAAGGTCGACCAGAGCTTCGTGAGCGGGCTGGGGCACGACCCGGAGGACTCCGCCATCGTCCAGGCCGTGATCCAGATGGGCAAGGCGTTGCGGATGACCACGCTCGCCGAGGGCGTCGAGACCGCCCACCACCTCATCGAGCTGCGGGAGCTGGAGTGCGACGTGGCCCAGGGCTTCCACTTCGCCCGCGCCGTCCCGGTGGAGCAGTTCGAGGCGCTGCTCGACGCCGGCGACGACTGGCTGTCGTCCTCCACGGGTTAGCTGCCGGTCAGGCGGAGGAGACCTTCTCCACCTCCCAGGCCTCCCACCGGCCCAGGCGTCCCGGGATGATCCCGAAGCGGACCGGCGTGCCGACCTCGATGGTCCGGCTGCCGTCGGCGATGCCGGTGCAGTGGAAGGGGTGGATCTCGCCGGCGTCGGCGGTGATCTCCCCCAGTCCGCGGTCCTCGTCGAAGGAGGTGACCGTGCCGGTGCGGGTGCCGATGGTGCCCGTCGGCATCAGTGGACGATCTTGGAGAGGGGGAGCTCGAGGATGTCGCTGGCGCCGGCGTCGACCAGGGCGGGGATGAGGCGGTTGATCTGGTTCTTCGGCACGACGGTCTCGACGGCGTAGCCGCCCCCGCCGTACAGCTCGTTCACGGTGGGCGCCTTCATCGACGGGATGATGTCGATGACCTTGTCGAGGTCGGCGCCGCTCACGTTGAGCTTCACGAGGACCTTGCCCCGCGCCTCCAGGGAGCCGTTCAGCAACGTGAGGAGCTGACCCATGGCGTGGGCCTTGTCGGGGTCGGCGTGGCTGGCCGGGTTGGCGAGCAGCTCGGTGTAGCTGGTGAGGATCGTGTCGACGATCTTGAGGCCGGCGGCGCGCAGGGCCCGACCCGTCTCGGTGATGTCGACGACGCAGTCGACGATGTCGGGGACCTTGGCCTCGGTGGCGCCGTAGGACAGGCGGATGTCGGCCTCGATGCCCTTGTCGGCGAAGAAGCGCTCGGTGAGGCGGGGATACTCGCTCGACACCCGGACGCCCTGGGGGAGGTCGGCGACCGACTGCACCGGCGAGTCCTGCGGGACGGCGACGACGATGCGCACCGGGTTCGAGGTGGCCTTGGAGTACTGCAGCTGGCCCAGGCTCACGACGTCGGCGCTGGTCTCCTCGACCCAGTCGCGGCCCGCGATGCCGAGGTCGAACAGGCCCTCGGAGAGGTAGCTCGGGATCTCCTGGGGCCGCAGGATCCGGACCTCGTCGATCCGGGGGTCGTCGACGGTGGCCTTGTAGTCGACGCTGCTGGACCGGTTCACGTGGAGGTCCGCGTCGGCGAACAGCTCCATCGTGGCCTTCTCGAGCGATCCCTTGGGCAGCACCAGCTTCAGCACGCCGGCCACGGTACGGGTGCGCCGGGGACCGGGCCGAATCGGTTCGTGGTCGGCGTCAGTGCGGGTGGCGCTGGGCCAGGCGGGCCATCTCCACGGCCACCAGCGCCGCTTCCTCCCCGACGTTGTGGCCGCCGGGACCCTCGGAGCGGGCCAGCGCCTGGTCCATGTTCTCGACCGTGACCAGGCCGAACGCGATGGGGATGCCCGTCTCCAGCTGCACCTGCTGGATGCCGTTGGCGGCCCCCTCGGACACCAGCTCGTAGTGGGTGGTCTCGCCCCGGACCACCGCACCGATCGCGACGATGGCATCGACCTCGCCGGAGCGGGCGAGGATGCGGCAGGCCATGGGGATCTCGAACGAGCCCGGGACGGTCTCCATGACGATGTCGTCGAAGGGGATGCCCAGGTGCAGCAGGCCGCGCTCGACGCCGGTGCAGAGCCGGTCGACGATGTCGGACACCCACCGAGAGCGGACGAGCCCGATGCGCAGCCCGACGCCGTCGAGCTCAGCGGGCGCCTCGGCCCGGTCGTCACCGCTGGCCATGGCTAGAGGACGTCGTCGAGGCCCTCGAGGAGGTGCCCCATCCGCTCACGCTTGGTGCGCAGGTACTTGATGTTCTCCGGGTTCGGCACCGACTCGATCGGCACCCGCTCGGTGATGGTGAGCCCGAAGCCCTCGAGCCCGCCCCGCTTGGACGGGTTGTTGGTCAGGATGCGCATCGTCGTCACGCCCAGGTCGACCAGCATCTGGGCGCCGATGCCGTACTCCCGGGAGTCGATCGGCAGGCCGAGCGAGGTGTTGGCATCGACGGTGTCCTGGCCCTGCTCCTGGAGCGAGTAGGCCCGGATCTTGTGGCCGATGCCGATGCCCCGGCCCTCGTGGCCCCGGAGGTACACGACCACGCCCTGGTCCTCGGCTGCGATCTGGGCCATCGCCTTGTGGAGCTGGGGGCCACAGTCGCAGCGCAACGAGCCGAACGCGTCGCCGGTGAGGCACTCGCTGTGCACCCGCACGAGGACGTCGTCCTCACCGCTGACGTTGCCCCGCACGAGGGCGACGTGCTCCTCGCCGTCGAGGGTGGATTCGTAGACGTAGCAGGTGAAGTCGCCCCACTCGGTGGGGATGCGGGCCTCGGCCACACGCTTGACCAGCTTCTCGGTCTTGCGCCGGTAGCGGATCATGTCGGCGATGGAGATCAGCAGCAGGCCGTGCTTCTCCGCGAACCGCTCGAGCTCGGGGACGCGGGCCATGTCCATCTTGTTCTCGTCCACGATCTCGCACAGCACGCCGGCCGGGTAGAGCCCGGCCATGCGGGCGAGGTCGACGGCGGCCTCGGTGTGGCCGGCCCGCTTGAGCACGCCGCCCTCGCGGGCGATCAGCGGGTTGATGTGGCCGGGCCGGGCCAGGTCCAGCGGGCGGGTGGTGGGGTCGACCAGGGCCTGGATGGTGGCGGCGCGGTCGTGGGCGGAGATGCCGGTGCTGGTGCCCTGGCGGACGTCGACGGACACGGTGAAGGCGGTGCGCATCGACTCGGTGTTCTCCCGCACCATGAGGTCGAGCTCGAGCTCGCGGGCCCGCTGCTCGGTGACCGGCGCGCAGATGTAGCCCGAGGTGTGGTGGAGGAAGAAGGCGATGGCCTCGGGGGTGGCGTACTCGGCCGCCATGATGAGGTCGCCCTCGTTCTCGCGGTCCTCGTCGTCGACGACCACGACGATCTCACCTCGACCGATGGCTGCGACGGCGTCTTCGATGCGTGCGAAGGGCATTGCTCTCCTTCCCGGGGGTGCGACGAGCGTACCCGGGGGTCCTCGGCGGCTACCCAACGGGATGGACGGGGTAGGGGTGCGGCCATGAACCCACCGACGGAGCAGGGTGCACCGGCCCGCTGGCAACCCACCGATCCGGAGCCGACCTGGCTGGACGCCGACCGACGCCCCGAGGGCGTCGACGACGACACCGTCGCCGCCGTCGGCAAGCTGAGCGAGGCGATGGAGTGGGTGGAGCGGGCCCGCGGGCGCCTCTACGACTTCCACCAGATGATGGGCCGGGCCGACCTGCTGGCCGGCGAGGCGGTCGAGATGCTGCGCGGCTGCGGCCAGGGTGGCCTGGGCGCCGACGTGGACGAGCACCTGGTCGGTCGCAACGTGCTGGAGGGCCGCTGGACCTTCCAGATCGTCGAGGAGTTCGACCTCACCTACTACTCGGCGTTCCGCGAGGGCCTCGAGCACCTCGAGCGCGAGCTGCTCGGCGGCCGGCGCCACGTGTTCGAGTCGGAGATGAAGGACGACCGTCGCACCGACGGGCAGCGCCACCACGAGCACCGGCCGCCCGAGGCCGGCTGAGGTACCCCCGCCGGCCCTTCGGTCAGCCGCCCACGTCGCGGTGCCACTCGAGCAGGCGCTCGACGTACTTCACCGTCACGTCCACCTCGAGGTTCACCGCGTCGCCCGGGCCCTTGCGGCCGAGCGTGGTGACCTCGGCAGTGTGCGGGATCACCGCCACGGTGAACCCGTCCTCGAGGACGTCGACCACCGTGAGGCTGACGCCGTCGACCGTGACCGAGCCCTTGACCACGAGGTAGCGCAGCAGGTCGAGGGGCACCCGCACCCGGAGGTCGGGCACGGCGTCGACGATCTCGCCGACGGCGTCGACGTGGCCCTGCACGATGTGGCCGCCGAGGCGGTCCTGGGCCCGCACCGGGCGCTCGAGGTTGACGACGGTGCCCGGTCCGCAGTCGCCGAGGTTCGTGCGACGCAGGGTCTCGTGGGAGACGTCGGCCTCCCACCACCCGCCGGCCTCGTCGTTCCCCATGCCCGTGACGGTGAGGCAGCAGCCGTTGACGGCGATCGAGTCGCCGATGGAGGCGTCCTCCAGCACGGTCTCGGCTCCGATGCGCAGCGTGGCGCCTTCGAAGGAGCGGATCTCGCCGAGCTCCTCCACGATCCCGGTGAACATCTACGGGGTCCCTTCGGTGGTGGGTACGAGGTCGATGCGCAGGTCGGCACCGAGCTGGGTGACGGCGTCGATGCGGCCCCGCCAGGCGTCGGCGATGGTGGCCGCGCCCACCCCGCGGAACAGCCCGGGGGCGTCGTCGCCACCGAGCAGGGCCGGTGCGAGGTACACGACGTATCGGTCGACCAGCCGGGCCCGGTGCAGCGAGCCCGCCACCGTGGCGCCACCCTCGAACAGGGTCTGGACGTGGCCCCGGCGGCCGAGCTCGTCGAGGAGGTCCTCGACGCGGCCGTCCCACTCGGTGCACGGGTGGACCCG
>CAZCJT010000097.1:0-8391 GCA_964498565.1 uncultured Acidimicrobiaceae bacterium | reverse complement strand
CAACACTCCAGTAGAACCTAATGTCCCCCCTGAGACCCCCACGACCGACGTCCCCGCCGGCGAGGCCGCCGAGGACGCCGGCATCGTCGACCAGGACGCCCCGGCCGCCGATGCCCTCGCCGACGCCGACCTCGCCGAGACCGGTGAGACCGCCGCCGACGAGCCGGCCGCCGACGACGACAGCACGGAAGAGAAGTAACCATGGGCCAGAAGATCCACCCCTACGGCTTCCGCCTCGGCATCACCACCGAGTGGAAGAGCCGCTGGTTCGCCGACCGTGGCGAGTACCGCGACTTCGTCATCGAGGACTGGAAGATCCGCGACTTCATCATGACGGAGCTGCCGCATGCCGCGATCAGCCGCGTCGAGATCGAGCGCACCCGGGACAAGCTCCGCGTCGACGTCCACACCGCCCGGCCCGGCATCGTCATCGGCCGCAAGGGCTCCGAGGCCGACCGCATGCGCGCCGGGCTCACCAAGATCACGGGCAACCCCAAGGTCCAGCTCAACGTCATCGAGATCAAGCAGCCCGAGATCGACGCTGCGCTGATCGCCCAGGGCGTCGCCGACCAGCTCGCCGGCCGCGTGGCGTTCCGCCGGGCCATGAAGCGGGCCGTCCAGTCCGCCCAGAAGGCCGGCGCCCTCGGCATCCGGGTCCAGTGCTCGGGTCGCCTCGGTGGGGCCGAGATGGCCCGCACCGAGTGGTACCGCGAGGGCCGCGTCCCGCTGCACACCCTGCGAGCCGACATCGACTACGGCTTCCGCGAGGCACGCACCACCGCCGGTCGCATCGGCGTGAAGGTCTGGATCTACAAGGGCGAGATCCTGCCCTACAAGTCGTCCGACGAGGACAAGATCAACCGCGAGGCCGCCATGGCCGTCGGCGAGACCTCCGGTGGCGCCGCCAAGCCGGTCGTGTCCTCCGCCGCCCGCCGCCGCGCCGACGAGGCCGAGGCCGAGGCCCCCGCCGAGGGCGGCGAGGTCGAGCCCCTCATCAAGGAAGCCGATCCCGAGCTCGAGCGCCTCCTCGCCGAGGAAGAGGAGATCGAGCGTCAGACGAAGGAGCGCCACGAGGCGCCGCACTTCCGAGACGGGCAGGACTGAGGTACCGACATGCTGATGCCAAAGAAGGTCAAGCACCGCAAGCAGCACCGTGGGCGCACCCGTGGGCAGGCCAAGGGCGGCACCACCGTCTCCTTCGGCGAGTACGGCATCCAGGCCCTGGAGCCGGGTTGGATCACGGCCCGCCAGATCGAGGCCGCTCGTATCGCCATGACCCGCAAGACCCGCCGTGGCGGCAAGGTGTGGATCAACATCTTCCCGCACAAGCCCGTCACCCAGAAGCCGGCCGAGACCCGCATGGGCTCGGGCAAGGGCAACGTGGAGCACTGGGTCGCCGTCGTGCGCCCGGGCCGCATCATGTTCGAGCTGTCGTACCCCGATGAGGCCCTCGCCCGCGAGGCCATCGAGCGTGCGATCCAGAAGCTGCCCATCCGGGCCCGCTTCGTCACCCGTGAGGAGGCGCTGTAGCCATGGCCAACGACGTCGTCCGCAGCCTCGATGACGAGGCCCTCCTGACCCGCCTCGCCGATGCCCGCGAGGAGCTCTTCAACCTCCGTTTCCAGAAGGCCACCGGCCAGCTCACCAACACCGGGCGTATCGCCCAGGTGAAGCGTGAGGTCGCCCGCTGCCTGACCGAGGCCCGCAGCCGCGAGATCACCGCGGCCGAGGACCTCGCCGCCCAGACCACGACTGCCGAGGGTTGACCCGCATGTCTGCAACCGAGACCAACGCCGGTGCGCCGGAGCGGGCCAGCCGCAAGGTCCGCGAGGGCGTCGTCGCCTCCACGAAGATGGACAAGACCATCATCGTGGAGGTCGAGTCCCGCAAGCCCCACCCGCGCTACGGCAAGACCATGGCGCGCTCCAAGCGCTACGTCTGCCATGACGAGATCAACGACGCCCGCGAGGGCGACCGCGTCCGCATCATGGAGACCCGCCCGCTGTCCAAGAACAAGCGCTGGCGCCTGCTCGAGATCATCGAGCGGGCCAAGTAGAGGTGCACCGATGATCCAGCAGGAGACGCGCCTGCGCGTCGCAGACAACAGCGGCGCCAAAGAGGTGCTGTGCATCAAGGTCCTCGGCGGCTCCAAGCGCCGCTACGCCGGCATCGGCGACGTCTTCGTCGCCACGGTCAAGGACGCCCTCCCCGGCGCCGCCGTCAAGAAGGGCGACGTCGTCAAGTGCGTCGTCGTCCGCACGAAGAAGGAACGGCGTCGCCCCGACGGCAGCTACATCCGCTTCGACGAGAACGCCGCCGTCCTCATCAACGACCAGCGCCAGCCGCGCGGCACCCGCATCTTCGGCCCGGTGGGACGCGAGCTGCGCGATGCCAAGTTCATGCGCATCGTGTCGCTGGCCCCGGAGGTGCTCTGACATGGCCGGCATGAAGATCCGCAAGGGCGACACCGTCCGCGTGCTCACCGGCAAGGACCGGGGCAAGGAGGGCGAGGTCATCCGCGCCATCCCCGAGCGAGGCAAGGTGATCGTCGGCGGCGTGAACATCGCCAAGAAGCACCAGCGCCCGCTCAACGCCACCATGCAGGGCGGCATCATCGACAAGGACATGCCGATCCCGGTCGCCAACGTCGCGCTGCTGTGCGACGACTGCGGCCCGACCCGCGTCGGCTACCGCTTCGACAGCGACGGCACCAAGGTGCGCGTCTGCAAGAAGTGCCGAAAGGACCTGGACTGATGGCCGACACTGCCACGCAAGTCGAAGGCGAGCGGAGCGAGTCTCGGACCGCGCCCCGATTCAAGGCCCGCTACGACGAGACGATCCGGGCCCAGCTCCAGAAGACCCTCGAGCTGCCCAACGTCATGATGGTGCCCACGGTCGACAAGATCGTGGTCAACATGGGCGTCGGGGATGCCGTCTCGCAGGCCTCCCTCCTCGAGGGCGCCCAGCGCGACCTGGCCCAGATCACCGGCCAGAAGCCGATCGTGACCCGGGCTCGCAAGTCCATCGCGGCCTTCAAGCTGCGTGAGGGCAACCCCATCGGCGCCAAGGTCACCCTCCGGGGCGACCGGAAGTGGGAGTTCTTCGATCGCCTCATCTCGGTGGCGATCCCCCGCATCCGCGACTTCCGCGGCCTCAACCCCAACAGCTTCGACGGGAACGGCAACTACACGTTCGGCGTGACCGAGCAGCTGATCTTCCCCGAGATCGACTACGACGCCGTGGACACCATCCGAGGGATGGACATCACGATCGTCACCACCGCACGGACCGACGCCGAGGGCAAGGCACTGCTCGACGCCTTCGGGTTCCCCTTCCGAAAGGATCGTTGAGTTGGCCAAGAAAGCGCTGATCAACAAGGCCAACAAGAAGCCCAAGTACAAGGTGCAGGGCTACACCCGGTGCCGGCGCTGCGGTCGCCCGCGTGCCGTCTTCCGGAAGTTCAGCCTGTGCCGGATCTGCTTCCGGGACATGGCGCACAACGGGGAGCTCCCCGGTGTGACCAAGGCGAGCTGGTGAGGTGACGACACGATGACCATGACCGATCCCATCGCCGACATGCTCACGCGGGTCCGCAACGCGAACATCGCCAAGCACGACGACGTCTCGATGCCGTCCTCCAAGCTGAAGGAGGCGCTCGCCGAGCTGTTGAAGACCGAGGGCTACATCGCGGACTTCAAGACGGCCGAGCGCCCCGACAAGCCGGGCAGGATCCTGTCGATCGACATGAAGTACTCGCCCGACCGCGAGCGCACGATCACCGGCATCAAGCGTGTGTCCAAGCCGGGCCTGCGCGTCTACAGGAAGTCCGACGAGATCCCTCGCGTGCTCGGTGGCCTCGGCGTCGCCGTGCTGTCCACCTCGCAGGGTCTCATGACCGACCGGGAGGCCCGTCGCCGCAACGTCGGCGGCGAGGTCCTCTGCTACGTCTGGTAGGAGCGAACATGTCTCGCGTCGGCAAAGCACCGATCACCATCCCCTCGGGCGTCGAGGTCACCATCGGTGACGACCTCGTCACCGTGAAGGGTCCCAAGGGTCAGCTGACCCAGGACGTCCCGGGCGACATCACCCTGCGCCAGGACGGTGACACCCTCCTGGTCGAGCGCCCGGACGACACCCGTTCGAACCGCTCGCTCCACGGCCTCGTCCGCGCCCTCGTGTCCAACATGGTCCAGGGCGTCACGACCGAGTTCACCAAGGAGCTCGAGATCATCGGCGTCGGCTACCGAGTCCTGAACTCGGGCACCGACTCCCTCGAGCTGGCCCTCGGCTACAGCCACACCATCAACTACAAGGCCCCGGCCGGCGTGACCTTCGAGGTCCCCGGCCCCACCCAGATCGTGGTCCGCGGCATCGACAAGCAGCAGGTCGGCCAGGTCGCCGCCGAGATCCGCGACTTCCGCAAGCCCGAGCCCTACAAGGGCAAGGGCGTGCGGTACAAGGGCGAGCACGTCATCCGCAAGGCCGGCAAGGCAGGCAAGTGACATGAGCAGCATGGCCAAGAAGAAGCAGCTGGGCCGCGACCGCCGGCACCGCCGGGTCCGCAAGAAGGTCCAGGGCACCCCGCAGCGTCCCCGCCTCGCGGTGTTCCGGTCCTCCAAGCACATCGTGGCCCAGGTCATCGACGACATCGCCGGCGTGACGCTGGCGGCTGCGTCCACCCACGAGAAGGACTTCGACGGCTACGGCGGCAACGCCGAGGCCGCCGCCAAGATCGGCGCCCTGGCCGCCGAGCGCGCCAAGGCCGCCGGCGTCACCAAGGTCGTGTTCGACCGGGGCGGCAACCGCTACCACGGCCGGGTCAAGGCCCTCGCCGACGCTGCCCGCGACGCCGGGCTCGAGTTCTAGGACCCGGGTCCCGGGAAGGATCGGAAGAACATGGCAAACGGAAACGACAACCCACGCCGCGGACGGCGGGACGAGCCCCAGGCCAACCCGCGCCTGTCGGGTGATGCCACGCTGCGCGAGTCGCGCGTCATCAACATCAACCGCGTCGCCAAGGTCGTGAAGGGTGGTCGTCGCTTCAGCTTCACCGCCCTCGTGGTCATCGGCGACGGCAACGGCCGGGTCGGCCTCGGCTACGGGAAGGCCAAGGAGGTGCCCCTCGCCATCCAGAAGGGCACCGAGGAGGCCCGCAAGAACCTCTTCGAGGTCCCCCTCGCCGGCGACACCATCATCCACCCGACGGTGGGCGAGCTCGGCGCTGGTCGCGTCATGCTCAAGCCCGCGGCCCCCGGTACCGGCGTCATCGCCGGCGGTGCGGCCCGCATCATCCTCGAGGAAGCGGGCATCCACGACGTGCTCTGCAAGTCGCTCGGCTCGGCGAACCACATCAACGTGGCCCGCGCCACCATCGAGGGCCTGAAGGGCCTGCGTCGCCCGGACGAGATCGCCCGCCTGCGGGGCATCCCGGCCGACACCTTCGTCCCGAAGGGCCTGCTGAACGCGTACAACGAGTCCGAGAAGCTCAAGGGCCGGGCCGGAGCCGTGTCATGAGCGAGGGCACGATCACCGTCACCCAGATCCGGTCCGCCATCGGCGCCAAGCCCAAGACCCGCGGCACGCTGCGGGCCCTCGGCCTGCGCCGCATCGGCCACACCAACACCCTCCCCGACCGTCCCGAGATCCGCGGCATGATCGCCCGGGTCCCGCACCTGATCACGGTCGAAGAATCCGTCAGCGACGGAGGCGAGTAGCTCCCATGTACAAGATCCACGACCTGCAGCCCCCCGCGGGCTCCAACCGGCGCCGCAAGCGCGTCGGTCGCGGCATCGGCGGCAAGGGCGGCAAGACCGCCGGCCGCGGCACCAAGGGCCAGAAGGCGCGCAACACCGTGCCGATGGGCTTCGAGGGTGGCCAGATGCCCCTCTACATGCGCGTGCCGAAGCGCCGGGGCTTCAACAACCCCTTCCGCGTCGAGTACCAGGCCATCAACCTGGACACGCTCACCGAGTCCGGCCTCACCGACATCACCCCCGAGGCGCTCCACGCCAAGGGCCTGGTCCGCAAGGGCGCCCTGGTGAAGATCCTCGGTCGGGGCGAGGTCAGCGCCGCGCTGCACGTGACCGCCCACAAGTTCTCGGCGACCGCGGTCGAGGCCATCACCGCTGCGGGCGGTACGGTCGAGACCCGGCCCCTGCCGTGGGGCGATCGTCGTCCGCCGGCCAAGGGCAACCAGTTCACCAACCGCTGATCATCCCGATCGGCTGAGCCGCCACCCCCTGGGGAGCACGTGTTCCAGAGCCTGAAGAGCCTCGCGCGCGTCGCGTCCGTCTCGGACCTTCGCAACAAGATCCTGTTCGTGATCGCCATCCTGGCCCTGTACCGGGCCGGCTCGGCGGTCCCGGCGCCTGGCATCGACCTCGACGCGGTCCAGAACCTGAAGACCCAGGCCGAGGAGGGCGCCGGCGTGCTCGGCTTCCTCACCCTGTTCTCGGGTGGCGCCCTCACCCAGTTCGCGCTGTTCGCGCTCGGGATCATGCCGTACATCACGGCGTCGATCATCATGCAGATCCTCACCGTGGTGATCCCCCGCCTCGAGCAGTGGTCCCAGCAGGGAGCGGTCGGGCAGCGCAAGATCACGCAGTGGACCCGCTACCTCACGGTGGCGATCGCCCTGCTGCAGTCCACGGGCCTGGCGTTCCTCTTCCACAACGGCGGTGGCGGCCTGATGGGCGGCGGCGGCGGGGTGGACCTCGGCATCGACCTGTTCGGCGGTGACGAGAACTTCAACACCGGCCGCATCCTGATCGTGGTGCTCACGCTCACGGCAGGCACCGCCCTGCTGATGTGGATGGGCGAGCTCATCACGCAGCGAGGCATCGGCAACGGCATGTCGCTGCTGATCTTCGCCTCGGTGGTGTCGAGCTTCCCGGTGGCCGGCGCCCAGATCAACGCCGAGCGGGGCATCGGCCTGCTCGTGCCGCTGCTGCTCCTGGCCGTCGCCATCATGGTGGCCATCGTGTTCGTGGAGCTCGGGCAGCGCCGGATCCCCGTGCAGTTCTCCAAGCGCGTCGTCGGCAACCGGATGACCGGCGGCCAGTCCACGTACATCCCGCTCAAGGTCAACCAGTCCGGCGTGATCCCGGTGATCTTCGCCAGCTCGGTGCTGTACCTGCCGCTGTTGTTCACCCAGGTGCTGCCGGCCGACCAGGACTGGGCCGTCAGCGTCCAGCGCTGGGTCGACACCAACCTGGTCCAGCCCGACTCGATCGTCTACATCCTCGTGTACGGGTTCCTGATCATCGGCTTCGCCTACTTCTACACGGCGATCCAGTTCGACCCGGCCAAGCAGGCCGACACGATCCGCCGGCAGGGCGGCTACATCCCCGGCATCCGGCCCGGGCCCCAGACCGAGCGCTACCTCGGCCGCATCCTGAACCGCATCACCCTCCCGGGAGCGCTGTTCGTGGCCATGATCGCCCTGCTGCCCTCGATCCTGCTCGCCACCGCCGACATCACGAACTTCCCCTTCGGTGGCATCTCCGTGCTCATCGCCGTCGGCGTGATGCTCGAGTTCATGAAGCAGATCGACAGCCAGCTGATGATGCGCAACTACGAGGGCTTCCTCAACTAGCCCCAGTGGGGCATCGCGTCCCCCGGTCGCACCGCACGTGACCTGCCGAGGCGATTTTCGGGTGGTGGTGATTTCGGACGGGCGAAAGCGCGACCGATAGGGTGCCGGTCCTCATGATCCCCGGTGCTCGACTCGTGATGCTCGGCCGGCAGGGTGCCGGCAAGGGCACCCAGTGCACGCGGCTCTCCCGCCACTTCGTGGTGCCCCACATCTCCACCGGCGACATGCTGCGTGCCGCGGTCAAGGAGGGCACCGAGTTCGGCCGGAAGGCCCAGGAGTACATGTCAGCCGGCGAGCTGCTGCCCGACGACATCATCATCGGCGTCGTCGAGGAGCGCCTCGTCAAGGACGACACCCGCAACCGGGGCTACATCCTCGACGGATTCCCCCGCACGCTCGACCAGGCCGAGTCGCTGGCCGAGATCACCGTCGACCAGCCCCTCGACCTCGTCATCGACCTGGCGGTCCCCACCGACGTGGTGCTCGTGCGCCTGGCCAGCCGGCGGGTGTGCGTCGACTGCGGCGCCAACTACGCAGTGCAGAGCCCGCCCAAGCACGGATGGGTCTGCGACCACTGCGGCGGCGACGTCATCCAGCGCCAGGACGACACGGAGGAGGCCATCAAGCGCCGACTCGACATCTACGAAGCCGAGACGGCCCCCCTCATCCAGTGGTACGAGGCCCGGGGCCTGCTCATGATCGTCGACGGCGACGGGGACCCCGACGAGGTCACGGCGCGGCTCATCCGCGCCATCGACAGCGCCCGGCGGTAGCGCGGTGGCTCGCCGAGACCGGGG
>CAZCJT010000096.1:0-8404 GCA_964498565.1 uncultured Acidimicrobiaceae bacterium | reverse complement strand
GCATCGATGCCCAGCGTCGGTCTCGGATCAAGGGGATTCCTCCATACAGGGGGTGCTACGTGTCATCGGGGGGTGCGGCCGAACGTAGGGACCCGACCTTGCCTCCAGACCGTGGCCAGGTGGACCGCAGGTGAACGGACCGCCGCCACTCGGCGAACGTGCCGCGGGCGTATCCGGATGCGGCCGTTCCGTGGCCCTCAGCGTCAGGGGTCGTCCACACCCACGGACCTGCGGGTCAGCAGCATGCCCACGAGGATGGAGACCTCGTAGAACAGGTACATCGGGACCGAGAGGATGCCGAGCGTGTAGGGGTCGCCGGACGGCGTGAGGACGGCAACGCCCAGCACGATGCCGACGACGGCGTACCGTCGGGCGCCTCGCAGGGTGGCGGCGGTGAGCACGCCGGCCAGCTGGAGGAAGACCAGCACGATGGGGACCTCGAAGCCGATCCCGAAGGCCAACATCATGTACGTGATCAGCTCGAAGTAGGGAGCGGGACGGAACTGCTGCTGCAGGCCTTCTCCTCCCACCTCCGTGAGGAACTCCAGCGCCGGGGTGAGCGTGTGGAACGCCAGCGCCGCGCCCAGCGCGAAGAGGACGAGCGCCGATCCCACGAAGGGGTAGGCCCAGCGCTTCTCGTTCGTGTGGAGCCCGGGCACGACGAAGCGCCACACCTGCCAGAGCAGCACCGGCATGGCGAGGGCGATGCCGCCGTAGCCGGCGATCTTCAGACGGATCGAGAACGCCTCGAGCGGCTCCGTCTGCAGCAAGCGGCAGTCATCGACCGTCGCGCCCTGCAGGTTGCAGTAGGGGTCGACGAGGACGTCGAAGATGCCGGGGTACAGGAACCACCAGACCACCGCGCCCACCGCGACGGCCGCAGCCGCCTTGACGATCCGGTCCCGGAGCTCGGACAGGTGATCGAGCACCGACAGCTCCACGGGCACGGACCCCGCCGGAGTTTCACGTCGGGTGAGCCGACCTCGTACTGCGACCATGCCTGGCTCAGTCGAGCTGGGATTCGGTGCTCGGCAGCTCCGGGCCGTCGTCCAGAGCCGCGGTCACGTCGATGCGAAAGCCCTCGGACACCCGTCGAACCTGCGCGAGCATCGAGCCGGCCTGGCGGAGCGCCCCTGGCAGCTTGTCCGGTCCGAGCACGACCAGCGCGACCAGCGCGACCGCGACGAGCTCGAGACCGCCGACGTTGAACATGGTTCGATCTCCCGGCTCGGGTCGGACGACGGTCAGGCCGTGGCGGCCGGGTCGCTGTCGCCGGTGGGCGTGCTGCCCTCGTGGAGACCTTGCTTGAACTCGGTCTGCGCTCGGCCGAGCGAGCGGGCGAGTTTGGGCAGCTTCGCTCCGCCGAAGAGCAGGACGATGACGAACAGGATGATGAGCAGCTCGGGACCCTGGGGCATGCCGGCGAACGTAGAGAGCGACGATGGCGCGGCCGTGGCCGTCGCGTGTGGCTGGCATGAACGACCGGGGAAGTCGAGGTAGAGCACGCGGGCCGGGACAGTGGACTGCGTACGCAACCGTCCATCGAGCGTTCGTCGCTACCTCGGCCGACGATCACGAATCGGACATGTTGCTCCGCTTGCATCACCGCGCATGAACCTCAAACCAGCGTGTGTGAGCGCCCTTGCGGCGTTGTCCATCGTCACTGCCCTCCCCACGGCGGCCGGCGCAGGTCCCAAGCCGCCCGATGACCGAGGGGCCAACCCGACGACGGTGGCCGTGATCGGGGACGTGCCGTACGGCACGGAGCAGGAGGCGGAGTGGCACGAATTGATCGATGCCATCAACCAGGACCCGAAGGTGGACCTCGCGGCCCACGTCGGCGACATCAAGAGCGGGAGCACCGCCTGCACCGACGAACGCTTCGCCGCCGTCGCGGCGGACTTCGAGACGTTCCGCGATCCGGTGGTGTACACACCGGGTGACAACGAGTGGACCGACTGCCACCGCCCGAACAACGGCGGCTACGACCCGTTGGAGCGCCTGGATGCGGTCCGGTCGTCGTTCTTCTCCGCCCCTGGTACGACGCTCGGGCGGCGGCCCATGGGCGTCGACGCGCAGTCCGGCTATCCGGAGAACGTCCGCTGGGTCGACTCCCAGGTGGTGTTTGCGGCGGTGCACGTCGTGGGCAGCGACAACGGCATGGCCCCATGGACGGGCAACACCGCACCCACCCCGGCCCAGGAAGCCGAAGTCGAGGGTCGCATCGACGCAACCCTCGCCTGGATCGACGGCGCCTTCGATCAGGCGGAGCAAGCCGGCGCCGACGGGGTGGTCTTGCTCATGCAGGCCGACACCTGGCGGCCGTCACCGACCCCTGGGCAGCAGGACGTCGTCGACCGGATCGCCGGGCGCACCGCCGCCTTCGCCGGCGAGGTCATGGTCCTCCAAGGGGACTCGCACACGTTCGTCGCCGACAACCCCCTGGGCCTCGACAACTTCCAGCGCATCGTCGTGCACGGCGAGGACCTCCCGTTCGAGTACCTCCGCCTCACCATCGACCCCAGAGCAGCCGAGCTGTTCACCTGGGAGCGGGTGCCGGTCACCGAGGGCACCCCGCCCAAGCAGCCGGGCAAGCCTCTGGACGCGCTGGTGGTCGGTCACCGGGGGGCGAGCGGCTACCGGCCCGAGCACACCCTGGCCACCTACCAGCTGGCCATCGAGCAGTGCGCCGACTACATCGAACCGGACCTCGTCATGACCAAGGACGGCGTGCTGGTCGCCCGGCACGAGAACGAGATCGGCGGCACCACCGACGTGGAATCGCACTCGGAGTTCGCCGACCGGCACACCACCAAGACCGTCGACGGACAGGCCGTCAGCGGCTGGTTCACCGAGGACTTCACCCTCGCCGAGCTCCAGACGCTCCGGGCCGAGGAACGCATCCCAGAAACCCGGCCCGCGAACACCGCCTACAACGGCCTCTACCACGTGCCGACGCTCGAGGAGGTCATCGAGCTGGCCCAGTCGTCGAAGACGTGCGACGGCAAGAAGGTCGGCATCTACCCCGAGACAAAGCACCCCAGCTACTTCGACGCCATCGGGCTGTCGATGGAGGAGCCGCTGGTCGAGCTCCTCGACGTGCACGGCTACCGGGGTCACGGGGCACCCGTGATCATCCAGAGCTTCGAGGTGTCCAACCTCCAAGACCTGGACGGCATGACCAACGTCAAGATCGCCCAGCTCGTCAACTGCAGCGGCGCCCCGTACGACTTCGTTGCCAGCGGTGACGCCCGCACGTACGCCGACCTGGTCACACCGGCCGGACTCGATTTCGTGGCCAGCTACGCCGACGGCATCGGTGCGTGCAAGAACGTGCTCATCCCGCGCAGCGCCGACGGCACCCTCGGTGAGCCGACCACGGTGATCGACGACGCCCACGCCCGCGGGCTGATCGTGCACGGCTGGACGTTCCGGGCCGAGAACCAGTTCCTGCCCGCCGAGTACCGATCGAGCGCCGACCCCAACGCCCTCGGCGACATGGCTGCCGAGGTCCGGCGCTTCGTCGCCGCCGGGATGGACGGGTTCTTCACCGACCACCCTGACCGAGGCGCCGCCGCGGTCCGCTGAGCCGGCCTCGGCCACCCCAGCGCGGCGGAGTCTCGCCTCGGCTGCCGTAGTAGTCGAGGGCCGCGCCGGGGTGGTGGGCCCCGGATCGGGGTCCGATTGCGAGACGCCGCTACCGACCTCGTGGTTCACGAGATCAGCTCACGTCCACCGCAGTTCAGGCGCCCGTAGGGACCGGCACCTCGCCCGTGGCCGGCGCTCAGGAGTTTGAGAGCGCGCTGTCCAAGCGGTCATGGGCGGCGTCCAGTACTCGCTGCCGGCGTCGATTCGGCTCCTGGTTCGCCTCGGCAGCGACGTGCTCGGCCAAGGCCTCGAGCTCGTCGGCCGATCCGACGAGCACCACCCCGTCCACCGTGGCCCGAGCTCGGAACACGACGCGAGCCGCCTCGATGTCGAGCACGGCGATCCTCTGCAACGTCCCTGCCATCTCGACGTCGATCACGATCTGCCGGCGCTCCGGCGCCGACCGAAGGCCGCGCGATCTGAGATCGAACGGCGAGCGTTCCCAGCCCGTGACGACTCCCTCGTCGTCGCAGACGTTGCACCACCACCGGATCGGAACCTCGGGCTCGGCACGCACCACCTCGATGAAGCCGGTACACGGTCGTCGACCCGGCCGACGCTCGCATCGAATCGCCGTGGTCCACGGCTCGCCGACGTCGCCAGCCGTGGCGGCGCTGACCATGCGCCCCAGCCGATCAGCAAGTCGCAGCGCAGGACCGGGAACGCTCGCGGGTAGGTCGAGGAAGTGCTCGAGGTCGGAGACCATCACCGCCGCCAACGTAGACCGAGATTCGGGGGCACGTTGGTGACCTCACCACGTACACCTGCGGGGCACCGCCCCACGCAGATGTGCGCGTGCGATATGGGGCGCTTCTGCGCCGCGCGCTCAGGCACTTCTGTGCGCAAGACCCCCATGCGCTGCAGGTCCACTGTGGAAAGCTCACGCCATGGGCATCTTCCGGAAACGTGACGGCGCCCGGGCGAAGGAGAGCCCGAAGCTGATCGAGTTGACCGTCGGTTACGACCGTACGGCCGCCTTCATGATCGTGGCCCGATGCGAGGCCGAGGAGATCCCCATCAAGCTCTTGACCATGGACGAGAACGGGCTCGCTCCCGGCATTGCTGCCCTGGCGGAACACCGCGTCTTGATCCGCGAGGCGGACCGGGAACGAGTCGACTCGATCATTCGGCAGACCTGAGTTGAGTCTGCATGCTCGAAATTTCGATGGCCCGCCCGAGCGACGCCCCGCCCGCTTGTGCGCTGGCTGCTCGCCACCGCGAACCGTTGGTTGCCGCTCAGCCGGACTTGAGTTCGGCAAGCACGCGCCCTAGATCGGATAGCGCCGGATTCGGGCGAAGGATGTACGGGGATGTCGTTCTGTTTCGGGATGACGTTCCCGGCATCGGCCGCGCCACGAAGCAGCTCTCCGACGTACGCTCGTTGCATGGCGTTCTCTCGGATAACGATCGATCCCGCCAAGATGGGCGGGCGGCCGTGCATCCGCGGGATGCGTGTCACCGTCGGGATGATCCTCGGTCAGCTCGCAGCCGGGCGGACCATCGAAGAGGTGCTCGAGGACTATCCGTACGTCGAGCGTGAAGACGTGCTCGCGGCACTCGACTACGCCGCAGCGATGGTTGAAGAGCGAGAACTGCCGATCTCTCGCCCCGCGTGAGGCTGTTCCTCGACGCCAACCTGTCTCCATCGCTCGTCGACGGACTCTCCAATGCCGGATTCGAAGCGTTGCACGTCGGCTTCGTCGACCTGCTGACTGCGAGCGACGCAGCGATCGTCGACTACGCCCGAGCCAACGATCTTGTCGTCGTGACGGCGGACAGCGACTTCGCCAGCGATGCTCGCGATCGCGGGAGCGGCCCAACCGTCCGTTGTTCAACTTCGAGACGTCGGTGAGCTAGCACCGCCGGCCCACCTGGCGTTGCTCGTCGCAAACCTCGGCACGGTCGTGGACGATCTCGAGGCTGGAGCGATCGTGAGCCTCAGCCCCACGCGGCTCGCTGTGCGTCGACTGCCCATCGAACACGACGGATAGCGGCATCCTCGAAGATGCATGATCCCAAGAAGGGGGCGCGTGCTATCCCCGTCCGCCGGCATCCAGCTGCTCTTACCCAACGGCGATCCGGTAGCCGGGACGGCGTTTCCGGAGGCGTCGACGTCCTCGCCATCCCGTGAGCGTCGTCTCGCTTCGGCGTGAGGCTGCTGTTCGACCACATTGAGCGGATCGAGACCTTCGTCGACGACGACGAAGAAGCGATGCTCGTCATGCCGGCACCCGCTGAACGGTAGGCCCCCGGGCATCCCGAAACGCGCGTCGTGACCAGCGGTCACGACTGCCCACCAACCCCGGAGACGGTCTGGCTACATCCAGCGTCCCCAAAGGCCGGATCGGCGCGTCCCCGAAGCGCGTCACCGCGACAGCCCGCGATCGGCTGTCGGTGGGTGCAGCCCATGCACGAGTTCGTTCCGCTCGAACTCCAGCATGTCGAGGCGCGCCTTGACGGTGGGGTTCACGTCGAGCCACTGAATCGGTTGGATGTCCGGAGCTGTGCCGGCCGATTCGTCGATCGGGATCGATGACCTGAGGACGTCTCGCTCATGGTCGACCCGGGCGAGGCGCAGCGCCATCGACTCGGTCGGTGCAATCAAGTAGCAGTCATCGACCTCGAGCAACTCGGTCATGGGAGTGCCGGTGTCGTGGCGCAGCGTTGGCGGCGCTCGCTCCCCCACTCCCGCCGGAGGTCACCTCGACCTGATCGAGGTCGTCGGCAACGGCGTAGACGGTCGTCCGGTCCCGCGCTCGGCTCATCTTCACGTTGGCCAGCTCGCGGCCGCCGCCGGCCTCGAGGACGTGGGCAGTGTCGTGGGTTGCGCCCTGGGACCGATGGACGGTCACCGCGTACCCGTGGGCGAATCGGTCGGGGACAGTTCGTCGCCGGCGATCGTTGGCGGCGTCCGTCGGCCAGCTCGATCGTGAGCGCCTGCCCATCGAGATCGACGCCGACAACCGTGGCTCGGGTCGACGTGACGACAGACCGGTCGTCGTCCCCACGGCGCGACTCGTCGGAGAAGGCCTACTTCATCTTCAGATCACCTGAGCCGCAGTCAGCGGCCCTACCGCAGCGGGTCGATGCGCCCTTCCGAGATGGCCCGGGCGACGATGCCCTGCTGGATCTGCTCGGTGCCCTCGAAGATGTCCATGATCTTGGCGTCGCGGTGCATGCGCTCGACGTCGTACTCGCGGGTGTAGCCGTAGCCGCCGAGGATCTGGATCGCCCGCTCGGTGACCCAGGTGGCGGTGCGGCCGGCCTTGAGCTTGGACTGGCTGCCCTCGGCGTACTTGTAGCCGCCGCCGTTCCGGGACAGCCACGCCGCCCGCCAGACCAGCAGGCGGGAGGCATCGATCTCGGTCTTCATGTCGGCGAGCATGAACGCGATCGCCTGGTTCTCGAAGATCGGCTTGCCGAACGCCTCGCGCTCGTGGGCGTACTCGAGGGCGATCTCGTACGCGGCCCGGGCGATGCCGACGGCCATCGACGCGACGGCGGGCCGGGTGGCCTCGAAGGTGGCCATGGCCGGCTGCTTCTCGCCGGTCTTCGCGCCCTCCCGGGCCTTGGCCAGCTTGGCGTCGAGCTTGTCCTTGCCGCCGAGGAGCATGCGGCCCGGGATGCGGCAGTCGGTGAGGACCACCTCAGCGGTGTGGCTGGCCTTGATGCCGTGCTTCTTGTACTTCTGGCCCTGCTCGAGGCCGGCCGTGCCCTCGGGGACGACGAAGCTGGCCTGGCCCCGGGAGCCCAGCGACGGGTCGACCGTGGCGGTGACCACGTGCAGGTGGGCGATGCCGCCGTTGGTGGCCCAGGCCTTGGTGCCGTTCAGGACCCACTCGTCCGTGGCCTCGTCGTACTCGGCCCGGGTGCGCAGCGAGGAGACGTCGGAGCCGGCGTCGGGCTCGGACACGCAGTAGGCGGCGATCTTCAGGTCGTTCTCGTCACCGAAGCACTGCGGCACCCACTCCATGACCTGCTCGGGGGTCCCGTTGCCGGCGATGCCGGCGGCGGCGAGGCCGGAGCCGAAGATCGACAGCGCGATGCCGGCGTCACCCCAGAACAGCTCCTCGAGCGCGATGGGCATGGTGAGCCCGCTCGGGTCGGCCATCGACATGTTGGCGAAGAAGTCGAAGCCGTACAGACCGATCTTGGCCGCCTCCTGGACGATCGGCCACGGGAACTCCTCCCTGTCGTCCCACTCCTGGCCGTTGGGGCGCAAGACGTCGGCGGCGAACCCGTGGATCCACTCGCGGACCTGGATCTGGTCGTCGGTGAGCTGGAGCGAGAACTCGGCCATCGGGGTCCCTCCGGGGAGCTGGGAGATCGGTTCGGCGCCCCGTCGGCACCGCTGCCACGAAGTTACCGAGAGGTAACCCTCGGGCGAAACCGGGCGGCCATCCCGGCTGCACGCTGGCCGACTGTACCGATCCGTCCGGTTTGCCCGGCCCTGCGCTGCGGTTCGGTGACGAACGAAGATCATCGGAAGGACAGCCCGGCCGCGGGAGCGAAGCTTCGGCCCGGACCACCTTCACCGCGGGGGCGACATGACACGCACGACGGACATCGACACGACCAGCGACCACAACCTGGTGACCGCGGCGGCCGGCGGCGACGCCCCGTCCTTCGACGAGCTGCACCGCCGCCACGCCCCGATTGCCTGGCGCCTCGCACTGGCCATCACCGGCCGCCCCGAGGATGCGGCCACCGCCGTCGTCGAGGGCACCGGCGCGACCTTCACCGCGGTGGGGGCCGG
>CAZCJT010000095.1:0-8534 GCA_964498565.1 uncultured Acidimicrobiaceae bacterium | reverse complement strand
GGCCGCGGCCGCCCGGCGGCGCCGTGCCCGCTTCGCCGACCGGGAGGCGATGGTGGAGGCGTTGTCCGGACGGGAGCCGCTGTCCCAGCTGGCGCCCGAGGCGATGGAGGCCTACGCCCGGTGGGGCACCGTGGACGACGGCGACGGTGTTCGCCTCGCCTGCGCCCCGGAGGTGGAGGCCACGGTGTTCGAGGTGTCCGGTGAGGGCGACGGTGCCCCGGCGGCCTGGGCCCACCTGCCGGAGCTGTCCTGCCCCACCACCGTGGTGGCCGGGCGCGACTCGTTCCTGCCCGACATGTTCGCCGAGCAGGCCCAGCGCGCCGGCGCCGAGCTGGTGCTCGTGGACGGCGGTCACTTCGTCCTCCACGAGGACAGCGTCCGGGGCGCGCAGCTGATCCGCCGCCACGCCCTGGCGATCCCGGAGTCCACCGCTGCGCTCGGCCGGTGAGGCGCGATCACGCCGCGATCCGGCCGGCACCGCCGTCTTGGAGCTGACGCCCGTCCGCCTGCCACAGTGACCCGATGCCTGAGGGTGCCGACGATCCGACCAGCGACGACCATGCCGACCTGTCGGCCCGCGTCGACGCGGCCTCCGCCCTCAACCGGCTGAGCCACGCGCTGGTCGGCCACCGGGCCGCATCGGAGGTCCTGGAGCGGATCGCCACCGCCGCCGACGAGCTCGCCGCCGGCATCGAGCAGGAACCCGTCCGCCAGCGCGGCATGGAGATCGGGGCCAGCCCGGGGTTCCTGCAGGCGGTGGCCCAGCCCCAGACGCTGGCCGACGTCGTCGACGGCGGGGCGTTCCTCGACATGTTCGACGACTCGCCCGTCTCGGGGTCGGCCAACCCGTTGAGCATCGGCCTGCGCATCCGCCGGGAGGGCGACCAGGCCGTCGGCGTGGTCACCCTGGACCGGGGCTGGGAGGGGGCCCCCGGACGCAGCCACGGCGGCATCGTCGCCTCCTGCGTCGACGAGACGCTCGGCGGTCTGCTCCCCGTCATCGGCGAGATGGCCTTCACCGGCGAGCTGTCGCTGCGCTACGAGGGCCCGTGCCCCATGGGCGTTCCCCTCGAGTTCCGGGCCTGGCTGGACCGCCGGGAGGGGCGCAAGCTGCACCTGCACTGCACGGGCAGCGCCGACGGTGCGGTGTTCGTGCGGGCCACGGCCCTGTTCATCACCGTGGACCTGGAGCGGTTCCGGGCGAACGGCTGAGCACCGGCCCGCACGGGCCGGTGCTCGACCGAGCGACTCAGGTGGCCGCCGCGACCTCGTCGGCGAAGCGGCCGACCACGTCGGCGTACTCCTGGACCATGTCGAGGACGACCTGGCCCGCCTTCTTGGTCTGGTTCATCTGCCCGACCACCTGACCGACGAAGTAGGTGGCCAGCTCCTCGGCGCCCGACCCGGCCGTGTTGGCCGCCCGGTTGATGCGGGCCTGGGCCTCGGAGACGAGCAGCGGCTGCAGCGGCATGCCGAGCGTGCCGGGGCCGTCGGTGCGCTCCCACTCCTCGGTCCACTTCGTCTTGAGCATCCGGGCCGGCTTGCCGGTGATCGACCGGGACCGGACCGTGTCCTTGGACCCGGCGGCGAGGTACTTCTGCTTGATCACCGGCGCCGTCTCGGCCTCCTCCGTGGTCAGCCACACCGAGCCGCACCACACACCCTGGGCGCCGAGCGCCATGGATGCCGCGACCTGGCGACCGTTGGCGATGCCGCCCGCGGCCACCACCGGGGTGGGCGCGACGGCGTCGACGACCTGGGGGATCAGGACCATGGTGGCGATCTCACCGGTGTGGCCGCCGCCCTCGGTGCCCTGGGCCACGATGATGTCGACCCCGACCTCCTTGTGGGCCACGGCGTGCTGCGGCGTACCGGCCAGCGCGGCGACCAGGACGCCGGCGTTGTGGGCCCGCTCGACCAGGTCGGCCGGGGGCGGGCCCAGCGCGCTGGCGATCAGCTTGATGTCGTGGTCGAAGGCCACGTCGAGCAGCGGGCCGTAGCCCTTCGGGGAGACGTTCATGCCCCCGATCCGGGACATGGCCTCCTTCTGCTCCTCGTCGAGCTCGGGCACCTGGTAGCGGGCGAGGATGTCGTCCACGAAGGCCTGGTGCTCCGGCGGGAGCAGCTGGCGCAGCATGTCGCGGTCCAGCCCGCCCTGGTCGGCACCCTCGTACTTCTGGGGCAGCAGCAGATCGACCCCGTAGGGCCGGCCGTCGACGTGCTCCTCGATCCACGACAGGTCGATCTCGAGCTGCTTGGGCGTGTGCGCCACCGCCCCGAGCACACCGAAGCCGCCCGCGTTCGTCACCGCCGCGACGACGTCACGGCAGTGGCTGAACGCGAGGATCGGGTATTCGACGCCGAGCATGTCGACGACTTGGGTCTTCACAGCGGTTCCCCCTTGTCGGTACCGGTCAGAACGTGATGGGCACCGTACGTGGGCCGCGCACCTGACCGCCCGTCCAGGTGACGGCGTCCGGGTCGGTCAGCTCGAAGGTCGGGACCCGCTCGAGGAACACCTCGAGCGCGATCTTGATCTCCATGCGGGCGAGGTTGGAGCCGAGGCAGCGGTGGATGCCGGAGCCGAAGGCGAAGTGGCGGTTCTTGGCCCGGTCGATGATGAAGCGGTCGCCGTCCTCGAACATCTCCGGGTCGCGGTTTCCGGCCGGGAAGGCCATCAGCACCTTGTCGCCCTTCTGCATGGGGCAGCCGGCGACCTCGGTGTCCTCGGTGACGTAGCGAGCCATGGTCACCGGGCTGTAGAAGCGCAGGAACTCCTCGACCGCGCTGGTCATGAGCTCGGGCTCGTCGCGCAGGCGCTGCTGGTCCTCGGGGTGGGTGGCCAGGTGCCACAGGGCGGAGCCGATGTTGCTCCACGTCGTGTCGATGCCGGCGATGAGCAGCAGGAAGCAGGTGCCGAGCAGGTGCTGGTCGGTGATGGGCTCGTCGGTCTCGGCCTCGATCAGCATCGTGATGATGTCGTCGGGGCGGGTTCCCGGGTCCATCTGGCGGCGCTCGGCGACGGCGGTCATGAAGTACATCGTCATCTCGCCGAGGGCGTCCATGGCGCTGTCGATGTTCTGGAGGCCGTTCTGGAGCGTGCGCACCACCCAGCCGGTGAACATCGCCTCGTCGGCGATCGGGACGCCGAGCATCTGGGCGATGATGCGCACCGGGATGTGCTGGGCATAGTCGGCGGCGGCGTCACCGTGGCCGTCGCTGAAGTGCTCGTCGATCAGGCTGTTGGCGAGCGCCCGGGTGATGGGGCTCATCCGGTCGATGGCCGACGGCCCGAACGCGGGCAGCAGCAGCCGGCGGGCCCAGGTGTGGAAGGGCGGGTCGGAGCTGATCGGCGCCACCGGCATGAGGTCGTTGATCGGCACGTCGAACGGGGAGACGACGATGGGGTCGTGGGACGAGAAGTGCTCGACGTCGTGCGCGATGTCGGCCAGGTCCTTGTAGCCCACGGGCAGCCACGTGCGCTGGCGGCGCTCGGTGAACGCGATGGGGCACTGCTCACGCTGCTCGGCCCAGCGGTTCTCCGGCTCGACGACGTAGTCCTCCTCGAAGATGTCGAAGTCCGTCGACCAGTCCGTCACCGGCCCGTAGTCCTGGGCCCGGTCGGCTCGGGGCTGGAGCCCGTTGTACGGCGTCATGGCATCGGTCATCTCGTCGCAATCCCCTTGCAATCGTGGAACGATGTGACATCGTACGCAAACCATCTCACGCCGCAGCAAGCGACGTGTGTCACGGCGGACCGTGCGATGAGGTTCACGCCATCGTGAGGCCGCCGCTCACCGACAGGGTCTGGCCGGTGATGAACCCGGCCTCGTCGGAGGCGAGGAACACCACTGCCGGGGCGATGTCATCGGGCTGTCCCACGCGGCGCATGGGCACCGCCTTGGTCATCCCGGCGATCACGCGGTCGGCGTCGGCGCTGGCCTCGACGATCTGGCTCAGCAGGGGCGTGTCGGTGGGCCCCGGGCAGACGGTGTTGGCCGTGATCCCGTAGCGGGCGAACTCGCGGGCGATGGTCTTGGTGAAGGCGATGACACCGCCCTTGGCGCCCGAGTACACCGACTCCAGGGACGACCCGACCCGCCCGGCGTCGGATCCGATGTTGACGATGCGCCCGTAGGAGCGCTCGACCATCCCCGGGAGCACCGCACGCGTCACTCGCATGGGCCCGGCGAAGTTCACCTCGATCACCTTGGACTGGAACCCCTCGTCGGTGTCGAGGAACGGGCGCAGCTCGTCCCAGCCGGCACAGCTGACGCAGATCTCGATCGGCCCCAAGGCCTCGACGGTGCCGGCCACCGCGGCCGCGACCGAACCGGGATCCGTGACGTCGACCTCCACGCCGATTCCGTCGATGTCGGCCGCGACCTGCTGGGCCCGGGCTTCCACGACGTCGGCCACGGCCACCCGGTGGCCGGCCTCGGAGAGCTGGCGGCAGATGGCGGCGCCGATGCCACCGCCCCCGCCGGTGACGAACGCGACGCGGCCGCTCATCGGTGCGAGGGGAGGTCGGGGGCGCGCTTGTGGAGGTCCACGTCGTCGCGGACGTCGGTCGGCTCGTCGGGTTGCATCGTGGGTCGTCTCCTCGTTGGTGTGGCGGGCGTCGTCGGGTCAGCGTCGGTTGCGGACCGTCGGACGCTCGCCGGTGGTGCCCCGGTTGACGCCCACGAGCCCGACGTGGCCGGCGTCCACAGACAGCCGGGAGGCGAGCGACGGGCCGCCAGCGGTGAGGCCCCCGTCGACGACCAGGGCTTCGCCGGTCACGAAGCGGGCATCGTCGGACACCAGGAACAGGGCCGCTCCGGCGATGTCGTCGCCCACCCCGTGCTCCGGCCAGGCTTGCAGCTGGTCGAGGCGCTCGGCGAGACCGGGTCCCTGCGATGTGCCGAGCAGCGGCGTCAGGATCGCGCCGGGGCAGATGGCGTTCACCCGGATGCGCTGGGGGCCCAGCTCGATGGCCGCAGCCCGGGTGAGGTTGATCACCGCCGCCTTGGCCGCGGAGTACGCCTGCGGGCCGGACCCGCCGGAGAGACCGGCGACCGATGCGGTGTTCACGATCGCACCGCCCCGGCCGCCGTCGATCATGGCCCGGGCGCCGTGCTTGATCCCGAGGAAGACGCCCCGGACCAGCACGCCGAAGGTGTAGTCCCAGTCCTCGACGGCGATCTCGGTGATCGGCCCGAACGCACCACCGACGCCGGCGTTGTTGAACACCACGTCGAGGCGGCCGAAGGCCTCGACCGTGGTCTCGACCGCGGCGGCGACGTCGTCCTCCACGGCGACGTCGGCACGGGTGAAGCGCACGTCGTCGCCGTGACCCAGCGACGCCAGCTCGTCGATGACCTCGGCGCCGGCGGTGGCGTTGAGGTCGACCACCACCACCCGCGCGCCCTCGGCGAGGAACCGTCGCACCGTGGCCAGGCCCATGCCGCTGGCCCCGCCCGTGATCATCGCCACCCGACCGGCCAGCCGGCCGCTGCCCTCGTGCACCTGGACCCCCTGTGCGTCGCGAGCTGCCGAGGCTACCTCCGCAGGTCAGACCGGTCGACGAGGCAGCTGGGGTAGCGTCCGCCAGGCCCGGCTCCCGCAGTCACACAGGAGGGTCCACGATGCGTGACACGAGCTCGGACGACCGGACCCACCACGAGGTCGTGGTCGTCGGCGCCGGGGTGTGCGGCATCTACGCGCTGCACCAGATGGTGGAGCACGGTGTCGACGTCACGGTGCTGGAGGCCGGTGAGGACCTCGGTGGCACCTGGTTCTGGAACCGCTATCCGGGTGCCCGGTTCGACTCGGAGAGCGTGACCTACGGGTATTCGTTCTCCCGGGAGCTGCTGGCGGAGTGGGATTGGAAGGAGCGGTTCTCGGGTCAGCCCGAGAACCTCCGGTACCTGAACCACGTGGCCGACAAGTTCGACCTGCGCCGGAACATGCAGTTCGGGGTCACCGTGGAGCGGGCGGTGTGGTCCGAGGCCGAATCGGTGTGGCACCTCCACCTGGACGACGGCCGGGAGCTGAGCTGTCGCTTCCTGGTGCTCGCCATCGGGCTCCTGTCCGCGCCGACGAGGCCTCGCTACGAGGGCATGGACGACTTCGCCGGCGAGTCGTTCCACACCTACGACTGGCCCGAGGGCGTCGACCTCACCGGCAAGCGCGTGGGTGTGATCGGCACCGGGGCGACGGCGGTGCAGCTCATCCCGGTGATCGCCCAGCAGGTCAGTGAGCTCACGGTGTTCCAGCGCCGCCCGAACTGGTGCGCCCCGCTCAACAACGGGCCGATCTCGCCGGAGGAGATGGCCGACGTCAAGACCCGCTACGACGAGATCTTCGCCATCTGTGCCACGACACCGGGGAGCTTCATCCACGGACCGGATCGACGGCCGTTCTTCGACGTGCCCCGCGAGGAACGGGTGGCGATGTGGGAGCGGCTGTACCGAGAGCCGGGCTTCGGCATCTGGCTGGCCAACTTCCGCGACACCTTCATGGATGAGGCGGCCAACGCCGAGCTCTCCGAGTTCATCGCCGACAAGATCCGCGAGCGGGTGGACGACCCCGCCGTCGCCGAGAAGCTGATTCCGAGCGATCACGGCTTCGGCGTGCAGCGGGTGCCGATGGAGACCGGGTACTACGAGACCTACAACCGGGACCACGTCCGCCTCGTGGACCTCCAGGAGACGCCGATCCGACGGATCACCCGGACGGGCATCGAGACCTCGGCCGACCACATCGAGCTCGATGTCATCGTGTACGCCACCGGCTTCGACGCGGTCACCGGCGCCTACGACCGCATCGAGATCCGCGGCGTCGGCGGCACGGCGCTCGAGGACAAGTGGCGCGACGGGCCCAAGACGCTGTTCGGGATGCTCACGCACGGCTTCCCGAACCTGTTGATGCCCACCGGTCCCCAGAGCGCGTCGGCGTCGACCAACTTCCCTCGCGCCATCGAGCTGTGCGTCGAGTGGTGCACGGAGCTGCTCACCCACATGCGCGAGCGTGGCGCGACGCAGGTGGAGGCGACGATCGACGCCGAGGAGGCCTGGGACCAGCACGTCCGGGACCTCTACGGGATGATGCTCATGCGCAAGGCCCAGGGCTGGTTCACCGGCTACAACTCCAACGTCGAGGGCCACGAGCAGGGCACCATGCGCTACCTCGTCTACAACGGCGGCACCCCCAAGTACCGCCGGCTGATCACCGAGTGCGCGGCCGACGGGTACCCCGGCATCGGCTTCCGCTGACCGTGCGCAGGTCCCCGGGGACGAGATCACGGTCCTGACCGCCGTCGGCCGTGGCCGCCCCGGAGGTGCGACGTGGGACGGGACGTGTGTCACGATGCGGCCGTGGACACTCGCGAACCGATCGTCATCGTCGGCGCCTCCCTCGCCGGCCTGCGGACCGCCCAGGCCCTCCGCCGCGAGGGCCATGACGGAGCGCTCACCATCGTCGGCGACGAGGCGCACTGGCCGCCCTACGACCGGCCGCCGCTGTCCAAGCAGGTGCTCGTGGGCAGCCTGGAGCCCGACCGGGTCCGGCTGCGGGTGCCCGACGACCTCGACCTCGACGTGCGCACCGGGCGCCGGGCCGAGCGCCTCGACGTCGAGGGTCGCACGGTCACCCTGGACGACGGGACGGAGCTGGCCTACGGCGCCGCGGTGATCGCCACCGGAGCCGCCCCGCGGCGCATCCCGGGCACCGATGCCCTCGGCGGCGTGCACGTCGTGCGGACCATCGACGACAGCCTGGCCCTGCGGGCCGACCTCGACGGGGCCACCCGCGTGGTCGTGGTCGGCGCCGGCTTCATCGGCTGCGAGGTCGCCTCGTCGTGCCGGAGCATGGGCCTCGAGGTGACCCTCGTCGACCTGCTGCCCCTCCCGCTCGCCCCCTTCGGGCCGGTGGCCGGTGAGATCGTCGCCGAGATGCACCGGGCCAACGGCGTGGAGCTGCGCCTCGGCGTGGGGGTCGCCGGCTTCGACGGGGACGACGGCGGCCGGGTGTGCGCCGTCCGCCTCGCCGATGGCACCACGGTGGAGGCCGATGTGGTCGTGGTCGGCATCGGCGTCGTGCCCAACACCGCCTGGCTGGAGGGCTCCGGGCTGACCCTGCAGAACGGCGTCGCCTGCGACGAGACGTGCCTCGCCCTGGGCAGCGACGGCACGGTCGCCGCCGTCGGCGACGTCGCCCGGTGGCCGCACCCCCGCTACGGGTCCTCGCGCATCGAGCACTGGACCAACGCCGGCGAGCAGGCCGCCCACGTCGCCAAGGTGCTCGTCCACGGTCCCGAGTCGGTCGGGCCGTTCGCTCCCGTCCCGTACTTCTGGTCCGACCAGTTCGGCCGCAAGCTGCAGTTCGTCGGCACATGCGGCGACGGCGACGAGTTCCAGGTGGTGGAGGGATCCGTGGAGGAGGGCCGCTGGGTGGCCGCCTACGGCCGGGACGGAGCCACCGTGGCGGCGCTGTGCGTGGGCTGGCCGGCCCGCCTCGCCCCCTGGTCGGCCCTCGTCGGCTAGGACGGCGTG
>CAZCJT010000094.1:0-8558 GCA_964498565.1 uncultured Acidimicrobiaceae bacterium | reverse complement strand
GCCTCGCCGTCGTCGCCGACGCCCTCGGCATGACCGAGGACCAGCTGCGCGGCGTGCTCGAGGGCGGCAGGACGATCGCCGAGGTGGCGGCCGCCGAGGGCGTCGACGTCCAAGTGGTGATCGATGCCCTGGTCGCCGACGCCACGGCACGGCTCGACGAGGCCGTGGCCGACGGTGACCTGACCCGGGGGCAGGCCGACGAGCGGCTCGTCCGCATCGAGGAGCGGGTCACCGCCATGGTCGACGGCGAGCGGCCGGTCCGACACGCTCGCCGCGGGCACCACGTGGGGCGCTAGCCGCCCCAGCCGAGGACGACGTCGGCGATCAGCTCGGCCAGCTCGTCGCCGAGGAGCTGGCGGGTGGAGGTGTGGGTGACGTGGCGGCCCCGTACCCGCTCGCCGGCGTCGATCAGACCGACGCCGGCGCACCCACTCGCCGCTCATGCGCTTGTGCATATGTATGTGCAGCCGTATATTGAGCCGGTGCCCTCCGAGCTCGCCGTGCTCCACGTGATCGCCGAGCCGACCCGGCGGCGGATCCTCGACGCGGTCCGCGACCGTGAGCGCTCGGTCACCGAGCTCGTCGACGTCGTCGGCATGCACCAGCCCGGCGTGTCCCGCCACCTCAAGGTGCTGCGCGACGCCGGCCTCGTCGAGGTGCGCCGGGAGGCCCAGCGCCGCCTCTACCGCCTCCGGGCCGAGCCACTGCGCGAGCTCGACGAGTGGCTCGAGCCCTACCGCGCCGAGCTGGCCGGCCGCCTGGACTCGTTGGAGCGCCACCTCGAGCGCACTTCCCGACCCATCCCTCCCAAGGAGCGTTCCACGTGACCGACGATCTCACCGCCCGCTACGACGGCGTGCTGGACCGCACGCCCGAGGGCGGCGTCATCCGCTTCGAGCGCCACCTCGCCTACGACGTCCACGAGGTGTGGGATGCCATCACGACGCCGGAGCGCCTGGCCGACTGGTGGCTCCCGTTCGAGGCCGAGATCACCGTCGACCTGCGCAAGGGCGGTGAGATGGTCTTCACCGGCACCCCCGATGGCGAGCTGGTGACGCTCGTGTGCACCATCCTGCGCCTCGAGGCACCGCTCCTCCTCGAGCACACCCACCCCGCGCCCGGGTCGCGCATGCGCTGGGAGCTCAAACCGCACGACACCGGCTGCACGCTCCGCCTCAGTCACTTCGTCCCCGACGTCGAGGGTGCGGTCGAGAGCTGCTACGTCGTGGGGCTCCACACCTCGCTGTCCCGGCTCGAGCCCAGCCTCGCCCGCCGGCCCCAGCCGTGGGACTGGGACGAGTTCGCCGCGACGCAGGCCCACTACGCCGGACGTGGCCTCGCCGCACCCGTGGAGGAGTCGTGAGCGCCGACTCCCCGCAGCTGTTGCGGGTGCAGAACTTCATGCTGTCGAGCGACGGCTACGGCACCGGCGAGGGCCAGAGCTTCGAGCGACCGTTCGGGCACGCCGACCCCGCCGTCCTCGCCTCGTGGGCCGGCGCCACGGCGAGCTGGCCGAACCGCACGGACCCGGGCGGCACCCGCGGTCTGGACGACTACTTCACCCGGGACTTCACCAACAACATCGGCGCCGAGATCATGGGCCGCGGCAAGTTCGGTCCCCAGCAGGGGCCGTGGGAGGACCTGGGGTGGCGGGGATGGTGGGGTGACGACCCGCCGTTCCGCACGCCCGTCTTCGTCCTCACGCACCATCCCCGCCCGAGCTTCTCGCTGTCGGACACCACCTTCCACTTCATCGACGCCCAACCCCCGGACGCCCTGCGGCAGGCGAAGGCGGCGGCCGACGGCAAGGACGTGCGCCTCGGCGGAGGCGTGTCGACCGTGCGAGCCTTCCTCGACGCGGACCTCGTCGACGCGATGCACGTGGCCGTCGTGCCCGTCGAGCTCGGTCGGGGCAGGCGGCTGTGGAGCTCACCGGACGACCTGCTCGACCGCTTCCACCTCGAGCGGGTCCCCAGCCCGAGCGGCGTCACGCACCACCTGTTCTGGCGGCGATGAGCATGTTCAGCGACCCTTCGCACGGCGGACGCCCACCCGTGACCGGCGGTGAACCGACCCTCCGTAGGGTCGACCCGTGACCATCTCACCCCGCCGGCAGGAGCCGAACGACGTCGCTGGGGGGTGGCGACTCCGCTATACGACATCTTCCGAGCCCGCTGCGCTCGTCTCGGCCACCGACGCGCTGCAGGGCTTGCTGATCGTCATCGAGACGAGCGACACGCTGCCCGTGGACGCCCGGACAGCGATCGTCACCTGCACCGTCACGCTGCCGCCCTGGCTCGACGTCCCGGCCATCGAGTACGCGCTCGCACAAGCACGCGGCATCCGAGCCCGGCGCCGCCGCGCCCGACGATGGTCCGCCCGGCTACGCGGCTGCCATGAACGACTGCGCCGGTCGGTTGGGCATCACAGCCCTCTGACTGATGGCCGAATCGAGCATCCACGAGGCACAGGAGCTCGAGGCAATGTCGCCGGGGCAGCGCGACGAGCTTGTGCGCCAACTATCGGTATCTCGTGACCACCGGATCTCTCGCGAAGGGCCTCATGTCTTCAAGAGGATTCGGTCATGGCGAGCCCGTCGATGTGAGTCCGGAAACGCCGTAGCCGACGGGGATGGTCGAGAACGTCGACCGGCCGCGGTTGGGATGGGCCCGTGATATCGTCGATATCACGGAGGTGCCCATGGCCGACATCCTGATCCGCGACGTCTCCGACGATGTCGTCGCCGCCATCGACGCGAAGGCCTCGAGAGCGGGCTTGTCGCGAGCCGAATATCTGCGACGAGCGCTCGAACGGGAGAGGACGCCGACGCCGGACTCCGAGCCGGTGACAGCGTCGCATCTGCAACGCCTTGCCGATCTGGCCGCTGATCTGGACGACCCCGAAGTGATGGCCGGCGCCTGGACGTGAGCCGCTGGCTGATCGACAAGTCGGCCGTCGCCCGGCTCAACGTGGCCGCACAGCGAGACGAATGGGCCTCGCGGATCGACCGAGGACTGGTTCACATCTGCGCCGTGACCGTCCTGGAAGTCGGTTACTCGGCCCGTTCCGCCGGTGACCACCGTACCCTCCTGAACGAGCCGCCTGTTGCGTCGATGCCGATCGAATACCTCACCCCGCGCATCGAGGACCGAGCCATCAAGCTGCAGTCGCTGCTCGCCGACCAGGGCCAGCACCGTGCCCCGTCGATCCCCGACCTGTTCATTGCGGCGACCGCCGAACTGGCAGAGCTCACCCTCCTGCACCTGGACAAGGACTTCGAGCTGATCGCCCAGATCACTGGCCAACCGACCGAGCGGCTCGTCACGACGTAGCGACCACACCGTCGACGCCGGCGAGGAACTCGCCGAGCTGGGCGGCGGGTCCTCTCCATCTCGGGTTTGGTCCGCTTCGGTGAGCCGGCCGGACTCGCGGGCGTGGAGGTACTCGCGGATGAAGCCTCGGCGGCCTCGCGCGTGCGGAAGCCGCCCTTGCTGCGCTGGCGGCGACGTCCGGTCGCGGGATCTCGGCCTGCGTCGGCGACGTAGGTCCAGCTCCTCCCCCGCTTGTACATTTGCCCCTACACCGGCTCGATGCCAACAGGCTCGTTAGCACCTCGTTGGCAGATAGCGATCTCGGTCTCTGGCTCGGAGGGCTGCGATCGTCAGGATCTCACATTCTCGCAGGTCAGAGCGTGCCCGGGGCGGGGTTCGAACCCGCACGCCCGTCGCCGGGCCGAGGGGTTTAAGCCCTCTGCGTCTGCCAGTTCCGCCACCCGGGCACCTGGTGAGCGTAGGTCGGAGGGAGGCACGCACGGGAGCGGTTCACCCGCCGGCGGCGGCCTCCTGGTCCCCGGCGTCGGGCTGGGCCGTGGTGGTCGTCGTGGGGTTCTGGCGTGGACTGGTCGTCGACGTGGTGGTCGTGGCCTCCTGCTCCACCACCGTGGTGCTGGTGCTGGACGTGGTCGACGTCGTCGTGGTGGCCGACGGATCGACCCGCACCTCCACCGTGGCCGGTGGGCCCAGGGGTTGCGGTCCGGCGCCGGCGTCGCATCGGGCGCTGACCTGGTAGGTGCCCGGCGCCGCGCTGGCCGGCATCTGCACAGACGTGCGTCGGGTGGACTCGTCGGACCCCGTGTCGGGCGTGCTCTCGACGAGCACGGGCTCCGGGGTCGACGGCGGGCCACCGTCGGCGCCGGCGGGCGGCTCGGCCGGGGACATCGGGCCTTCCAGCACGACGAACCACGACGCCTGGCAGGTCTGGAAGCCGCTGCCGATCACGTCGACGGCCTGCCCGGCGTCCACGCTCGGCGTGGCGGTGAGCTCGACCGGCGGCGAGGTGTCCTCCAGCAGCTCGGGGTCCGGTTCGGGGAACTCGGTGGGAGGAACGTCGGCGAGCGCCTCGACCATGAAGTCGTGCCAGATCATCGCGGGGACGGTCCCGCCCTGCACCGCCACGCCGTCGACGTCGGGGATGGGCTCGTTGCCCTCCGGGTTCCCGACCCAGACCACGGCGGTGTACTCGGGCGTGTAGCCGGCGAGCCACGCATCGGCGTTCTCCTGGGTGGTGCCGGTCTTGGCGGCCATCGGGCGGTCGAGCGCGGCCCGCTGCGCCGTGCCGGTGCGGGGCGTCTCGGTGAGCACGGCGCTGACGGTGTCGGCGATCCTCGGTTCGACCGCCTCGTCCTCCTCGGGTTCCTCGGGCTCCCAGACGGTGCGGCCCTCCCGGTTCTCGACCTCGGTGATCACGTACGGATCGATCCGGACACCGGACCGGGACAGCGTGCTGTACATCGACGCCAGCTCGAGAGGGGTCACCTCCTCGGTGCCGAGTGCGATCGACGGTTCGGCGTCCAGCTCGCTGCGGATGCCGAGCCGGTGGGCGAGGTCCACGATGGCCTCGGGGCCGACCTTGGTCAGCGCCTGCGCGTACACGGTGTTCACGGAGTTGGCGGTCGCCTCGGCGAGCGTGAGCGTGCCGTAGTCCTGGCCGCCGGCGTTCGACACCGTCCACGGGCCGCCCTCCACGTCGAGGGTGATCTCGGCCGGGGCGGGGTACACCTCGCCGGCGCCGTTGCCGGCTTCGAAGTTGGCCGCCAGGGTGACCGGCTTGAACGTCGAGCCGGGCTGGCGCCCGGAGCCACCGGCACCACCGGCGAGGTCGACCTGCAGGGTGGCGAAGTCACGGCCGCCGACCCAGGCGCGCACCGCCCCCGTTCGGTCGATGGCGACCACCGCGGCCTGCGGGTCCTCGGGATCGTCCAGGTGGGTGGCCACCGATGCCTCGGCGGCTCGCTGGTCGGCGAGGTCGAGCGTCGTGTGCACGACCAGGCCCTGGTCGTAGAGCGCCTGCTCCCCGAGCTCCTCGATGAGCAGCCCACGCACGTGCTCGACGAAGTGGGGGGCGACTCCCTCCCGCAGGGTCGTGGGCGACGCCACGACCGTGGTGACCTCGACGGGCAGGGAGGCGGCCGCATCGCCCTCCTCCGCGGTGAGCGTGCCCATGTCCACCATCGTGGCCAGCACCTGGTTGCGGCGGTTCGTGGCCGCTTCCAGGTCACGGCCCGGTTCCAGTCGCTCGGGCGAGCGCAGCATGCCCATCAGCAGCGCCGCGCGCTCGGAGCTGAGGTCGGCCGCAGTGGTGTCGAAGAACGTGCGGGCGGCGGCTTCGATGCCGTACGCGCCCCGCCCGAAGTAGACGGTGTTCAGGTAGCGCTCGAGGATCTCGTCCTTGTCCTCGGTGCGCTCGAGCTTCACGGCGAGCACGGCCTCGCGGACCTTGCGGCTGAACGTGCGCTCGTCGTTGAGGTACGCGTTCTTGACCAGCTGTTGGGTGAGGGTCGACCCGCCCTGGGTCGAGTCGTCGGTGACGTTGTTCCACACGGCGCGCCCGAGGCCGATGGGATCGATCCCTGTGTGCTCGTAGAAGCGCTGGTCCTCGGCGGCGATCAGGGCGTCGACCGCCACCGGTGCGACCTCGTCGAGGTCGACCTCGAGCCGGAGCCCCTCCTGGGCGAGCAGCGCCAGCTCGTTGCCGTCACGGTCGAGCAGCACAGCGGCGGCCGAGGTGGACCGGCTCGACGGCAGGTCGGTGGTGGTCCACAGCCAGGCGACGGCGAGGAACACCAGGACGAGCAGGGCGCCGAAGCCGTAGACCGGCCACCGCAGCCACGGCCAGGCCCGCCGGAAGCGGCCCGGCGGGTCGGAGGGGACCTCGCCGGCGGCGGTGACCGTCTCGGTGACCACGACGTCGTGGGCCCCGGTCGGCTCGTCCGCGTGCTGTGGTCCGTCCCCGTCCGGGGGCTCGTGGTGATCCGACATGTGGGGTTCCTCCCTGGGGGACGGCGACCCCTACCCGTGGCACGATCGTGCCAGAACGCCCCGTGCGTCAGCCACCACCCTGCGTGTCAGCCGCCGCCGCGGTCGTCGGGGGCGCTGCCGTCGTCGTCGGTGCGGCGGTGGTCGTCGGCGATGCCGTCGTCGGCGGAGACGTGGTCGTCGACGTGCCGTCCGGCTCCCCCTCCCCGGCTTCGCCGTCGGTGCCCTCCTCGGCGTCGAGGACCGTCGTGGTCGTGGTCGTGGTGGAGCTGGTCGACGACGTCGTGTCGCGGCGCGCCGTGGTGGTCGTCACCCGGGAGTCGCGCTCGATCTCGTCTCGGGCCTCCTCGGCCGCGTCCGAGCGCTTCGCGCTCAGCAGGTCGCTGTCGGGCTCCGCGAAGGCGGTGGGCTCCACGTCGACCAGCGCCTCGACCATGAAGTCGTGCCAGATCTCGGCCGGGATGGAGCCCCCCTGGACCTCTCGACCGTCGACCTCCACCGTCTCGTTGCTAGACGGGTTCCCGACCCAGACGATGGCCGTGTACTCGGGGGTGTACCCGGCCAGCCACGCGTCCGCGCTGTTCTGGGTGGTGCCGGTCTTGGCGGCCATGGGCCGGTCGAGCGCAGCCCGGCGAGCGGTACCGCGCCGGGGCGTCTCCTCCAGCACGGCGTTCACCGTGTCGGCGACGGCGGGCTCGACGGCCTGCTCCTCGACGACCTCGTGCTCCCAGATGACCTCGCCGTGGCGGTCCTCGATCTTGGTCATGAGGTACGGATCGACGCGCACCCCGGAGCGAGCGAGCGTGGAGTACACGGTGGCCATCTCGAGGACGCTGACCTCCTGGGCACCCAGGGCAATGGACGGGTGCGGCTGGAGCTCGCGGCGCACGCCCAGGCGGTTCGCCATGTCGACCACGGCCGGTGCACCGACCTGCATGACGGCCTGGGCGTACACGGTGTTGACCGAGTTCACCGTCGCCTCGGCGAGGGTCAGGGTGCCGTAGCCCCGGTCGCCGGCGTTGGAGACCTCCCACGGCTCGTCGGCGCCGACGTCCAGGCTGATCTCCGCCGGGGCCGGGAACCGCTGGGCGGCGCCGTTGCCCGCCTCCAGGTTGGCGGCGAGGGTGACGGGCTTGAACGTGGACCCGGGCTGGCGGCCGCCGCTGCCGGAGGCCGAGACGAGGTCCACCTGGAGGGACTCGAAGTCGCGCCCGCCCACCCAGGCCCGCACGGCACCGGATCGGTCGACGCCCACCACGGCAGCCTGCGGGCCGGCAGGATCGGTGAGGTGGGCGGCGACCGACGCCTCAGCGGCGCGCTGATCGGCGATGTCGAGCGTCGTGTGCACGACGAAGCCCCGGTCGTACAGCGCCTGCTCGCCGTACTGCTCGATCAGCTCGGCCCTCACCTGCTCGACGAAGTGCGGCGCAATGCCCGCCCGGAGGATCGTGGGGGTCGGTTCGGAGGGGACCGTCTCGACCGGCACGGCCTGGGCGCGCTCGGCCTCGGCGGCGTCGAGCGTGCCCATGTCGACCATCGTGGACAGCACGACGTCGCGGCGCGCCCGTGCCGCATCGGCATCCGCGTCGGGCCCGTAGGCCTCCGGGGCGCGCAGCAGCCCCGTGAGCAGCGCGGCCTGCTCCGGCGTGAGCTGGGCGGCGGTGGTGTCGAAGTAGCTGCGGGCGGCGGCCTCGATGCCGTAGGCGCCCCGCCCGAAGTAGACGGTGTTGAGGTAGCGCTCGAGGATGACGTCCTTGTCCTCGGTGCGCTCCAGCTTGACGGCGAGGACGGCCTCGCGGACCTTGCGGGTGAGCGTGCGATCGCTGGTGAGGTAGGTGTTCTTGACCAGCTGCTGGGTCAGCGTGGAGCCGCCCTGGGTGGAGTCGTCGGTGACGTTGTTCCACAGCGCCCGCACGATGCCGGTGGGGTCGATGCCGGTGTGGTCGTAGAAGCGGCGGTCCTCGGCAGCGATGAGGGCATCGACCACGACGGGAGCGACCTCGGTGAGGGGCACCTCGAGGCGCAAGCCCTCCTGGGCCAGCACGGCGAGCTCCTCGCCGTTCCGGTCGACCAGGACCGCGGAGGCGGCCACCGACGGCGTGGAGGGCAGGTCGGTGGTGGTCCAGATCCAGGCGCCGACGGCCACGACGAGGACCAGGAGACCGGCGAGGCCATAGACCGGCCACCGCAGCCATGGCCAGGCGCCACGGAGGCCGCCACCGCGACCGCCAGCGGCCGGGCGCG
>CAZCJT010000093.1:0-8623 GCA_964498565.1 uncultured Acidimicrobiaceae bacterium | reverse complement strand
CGCGCAGGTCCGGCGGCTCGGGGAGCCGGGCGGTGCTCACCGGGGCCCCCACATCGGGCTCAGGACAGCGCCACCGCCGCGGTGAGGGCCACGGCCACCTCGGCCGCGCCGGCGACCAGGACCCGCGGGGAGAAGCCGGGCTCGTTCACCACGTTGCGGATGCCACCGGGGATGAGCCGGTCGAGGCCCAGGAACGCGGCGATCGAGACGGCCAGGCTCCACAGCGCCTGCGTGGCGGCGTACACCACGCCGTCGCCCACGTCGTCGGGTGCCGTCCACACCGACACGAAGACGATGACGGCGACCGCCAGCATCTTGGCCGACACGAGGATGGCCGCGTTGATGTTGTCCCGGATCTGGGTCCGCAGGTTGCCGGGGGTGAGCACGTCGATCACGACGAACCCGACGGCGAACAACAGGAACGACGCGACGGTCCATGCGGCAGCGGCGCCGACGTCGTCGAGCACTCCCCCGGTGGTGGCAGCGAGCAGCAACGTCATCACTTCTCTCCTTCGAGGGAGGGGTCTGGGGTGCGGGAGCGGGAGGGGGTCACTTGCCCAGGCCCCCGCCACCGCCCTGGAAGCCGCCGATGCCGCCGCGTGAGCGGGCACGGGAGTCGAAGGTGTCGAGGGCGCCGGACCAGCCGGGCAGGAGCAGGATCGTGGGGAAGCGGCGGGTGGCGGCCCGGTTGTCCTCGAACACCACCACCTCCGAGCCGCCGTCGACGGCCTGGATGGCGACGGTGGCCTCCTCGTAGAGCAGGAAGGTGGAGGTGCCCGACGTGTCGCGCTGGTCCGACGCCCGCACCGCCTGGATCTGGTCGGCCACCGCCGGCGGTTCGGCGCCGGGCGCCGGGAAGGTCACCGTCTCGCCGGCGGCTGTGTCCGGCGGGCGCTGGTCGCGGGGGCCGGTCACGGGCAGGGCATCGATCGCGGCGATGAGGTCGTCGGCGTCGAGGTCGCCGCTGGACCCGGAGAGCGAGCTGAGGAACGACGACAGGATCAGGAAGGCGACGACCACGAGGATGACCATCCCGAAGGCGTTGGGACCGCAGCCGGTGCAGCCGACCTTCGAGGCCATCGGCGGCCGCTGCCCGGGCGTCCACTCCCACGTCTTCCACGCATCCCAGGCGCCGGGGCCCTCGGCGGCGCCGCTCGAGGACGGCGTCCATCCCCGCCAGGCATCCCAGGGATCGGGTCCGTCGGCGCCCGTTCGCGGGTCGGTCACGGGATGGTCACCGAGGTGCGGGTCCGCACGGCGTGGGGCCGATCGCCGGGATACAGGTGCCACGTCTCCCAGCCGTCGGCGAGCAGGCGCACCGAGGTGAGCGCATCCGGGTGGCCGGGGAAGGAGACCACCAGCGTCGCGTCGTCACCGGCGGACGAGCGCATCTCGGCGGCGAGGTCGGCCAGTGCAGCGGCGTCGAGCACCGGCCGGTCGGAGGAGAACTCCAGGCGGCGGTGGCCAGCGGCGTGGTCGGCGCGGGCCGGCAGGGGTGAGCCCGGATCCCCCACGCACGCCACCTGCTCGGTGGCCACCAGTCCGTCGGGGTCGGACACGTGCACCCGGTGCGAGGCGGCGAGCACCTCGGCGACCACCGTGGCGTGGGCTGCCGGCAGGACGCCGGACAGGGTGGCCACCACATCGAGGCCCGGCGTGCTCGCGAAGCGCAGCGTCAGGCCGTCGGCCGACACGTCGGTCGTGCCTGGTCGGCTGTCGAGCTGGAGGTGCAAGACGGCTCCGCGTTGGGGTTTCGGGGGTCGGCGCCCACGGTGCGGCGTGCGCGGTGGGTGGGTCCGTACCATAGGCGCCGTGTTCGACCCCCGTGCCGACCTCTCCCCGGGCAGCCGGGTCCGCATCGACGGCAAGCCGGGCTCCGTGCGCGGCGTGCTGGAGCTCGAGGAGGAGGGCGACCGCTGGCTCGAGGCCCTCGTGCAGCTGGACGAGGGACTGTCCGTGTGGCTGTCGGTCGAGTGGATGCCCACGCCGGTGGCCACGATCTGGTTCCCGGTACGGCCGACCGAGGTCGACGGCGGCCCCGGCGAGAAGCGCGTCGCCCTCGGCGGCACCAGCTTCGACTTCTACGAGAACGGCACGGCCAGCTACCGAGCCGCCGGTGAGACGGGCACGGAACCCGCCGGCCGGGTCGACTACGTCGACTACGTCGCCGACGACTCCCGCCGGGTGTCCTTCGAGCGCTACGGCGAGGCCGGCGCCGGACGGCGCTCCACCATGCTCACCGGCACGTGCCCGCAGTGCGGCGCGGCGTGGCAGCCCACCTCCACCGGCCACTGCACCTCGTGCGGTGTGAACCCGACGGTCGACGTCGGGGCCTGGGGGACGTGGGAGGTCTCCATCGGCATCCCCGCCGGCCACGTCAGCGCCGGCTGACGGCGATCAGAGGCAGCTGCGGAGCGCCTCGATCAGGCCCCGTGACCGCGGGTCGTTCGAGAGGCCGGCGTTCATCTTCGACATGACGTAGCCGAACCCGACCTCGTGATCGGGGTCGGCGAAGCCGAGGGAGCCGCCGGCGCCCGGGTGCCCGAAGCTGCGCTCGGCGAGCAGCGGCGAGAAGCCCGACGTGAGCATGAAGCCGAGGCCGAACCGGGTGGGCATCACGAGGACCCGGTCCCGGCCGGCGCTGCGCTCCTCGGTCGCCCGCTTCACGGTGACGTCGTCGAGCAGCCGGACGCCGTCGACCTCCCCGACGCAGGCGGCGTACATCTTGGCCAGCGACCGGGCGTTGGTGACGCCGTTCGCCGCCGGGATCTGCGACGCCCGCACCTCGGGGAGGTTCCAGGCCAGGCGGCCACCACCGAGGCGGAACGTGCCGTCGAGCATGAGCGCCCGGTTGGTCGTGCTGTTCGGGTCGAGGAAGGCGGTGGCCAGGTCCTGGAGCAGCGGCAGGACCTCGGGGTCCAGCGCGGACATGTCGAAGTCGTCGGCGCTCGGTCGGGACGCCACCAGCGGCACCACCCGGTCCTGGTGCTCGTCGGGCAGGCCGATCCAGAAGTCCAGACCGAGGGGGCCGGCGACCTCGTCGGCGAAGAACTGCCCGATCGGACGACCGTCGACGCGGCGGACGACCTCGCCGACGAGCCAGCCGTAGGTCAGGGCGTGGTAGCCGTGCGCGGTGCCCGGCTCCCACAGCGGCGCCTGGGCGGCGAGCGCATCCACGATGGGCGTGACCTTCAGGACCTCCTCGAGGGAGGGCGGGTCGTCGACCACCGGCACGCCGGCCTGGTGGTCGAGGAGCATGGCGATCGTGGTGGCGCCCTTGCCGGCCTGGCCGTACTCGGGCCACACGTCGGTGACCAGGGCCTCGGGGTCGAGCTCACCGCGCTGGATCAGGACGTTGGCGCACACGGCTGCGGCGCCCTTGGTGGTGGAGAACACCACCTGCAGGGCATCGGTGGTGTACGGATCGCCGTTCACCGGGTCGGCGACCCCGCCGACCAGGTCGACCACCAGCTCGCCCGCGACGTACACGGCGACGCCGGCCCCCAGCTCCCCGTGGGACTCGAAGTTGGCGGCGAAGGCGTCGCGGACGGCCTCGAAGCCGGGGGCGACATGTCCGGAGATCGTCATGCCGGGACGCTACACAGTGGCCCATGGCACACGTGGAGGGCCCTCCGGGCGTCGATCTCGACGCGCTCCGGCAGTGGATGGACGACGAAGGGCTGGGTTCCGGGCCGCTCGAGGACGTCGAGGTCCTCCCCGGCGGGACGCAGAACGTGCTGGTGCGCTTCGCGCGGAGCGGTCGGACCCAGGTGCTGCGCCGGCCGCCGCTGCACAAGCGAGCGAACTCCGACGAGACGATGCGGCGAGAGGCCCGGGTGCTCGCCGCCCTCGCCGGCTCCGACGTCCCCCATCCGGGGCTCATCGCCGCCTGCCCGGACACCGACGTGCTCGGCGCCGCCTTCTACCTGATGGAGCCGATCGAGGGCTTCAACCCGGCCGGCGGTCTGCCCGAGCCCCACCGCTCCGACGCCGCCATGCGGCGCGCCATGGGCTTCTCCATGGTGGACGCCATCGCCGCGCTCGCCCTCGTCGACCACGAGGCCGTCGGGCTGGGCGACTTCGGCAAGCCCGAGGGCTGGCTCGAGCGCCAGGTCGGGCGGTGGCGCAGCCAGCTCGACTCCTACGCCGACCTCGACGGCTACCCCGGCCCCGACATCCCCGGGCTCGACGAGGTGTCCGCCTGGCTCGAGGCCAACCGGCCCGCCGGCTGGCACCCCGGGATCATCCACGGCGACTTCCACTTCGCCAACGTGCTCGTGCGCCCCGACGCGCCGGACCTGGCCGCCATCGTCGACTGGGAGCTGTGCACCATCGGCGACCCGCTGCTCGACCTCGGGCACCTGCTCGCCACCTGGCCCCCGTCCGGTGCCGAGGCCGCCGGCGGCGCCGTCGGGGGCGGCATCGGCGACCTGCCGACGAAGGCCGAGCTGGTCGAGCGCTACGCGGCGCGCACCGGCCGCGGTGTCGACGACGTCGACTGGTACCACGTCCTCGCCGCGTACCGGCTCGGCATCATCCTCGAGGGCACCCACGCCCGGGCCTTCGCCGGCAAGGCACCCAAGGAGATCGGCGACCTGCTGCACGCCACTACCGTCGGGCTGTTCGAGCGGGCGCTGGCGGTCCTCCGCCGCCGGTGACGGCGCCCGGAAGCCCTGTTGCGCGGGGTGTCTGAACCGCCGACCACGCGGATAGGGAGCGACCGTCGGCGGGCTACCGACACCGAGTGGATGGCGCGACATGGACCAGACGACGGAAGCAGACAGCCGTGTGGACGGGCGCACCGCCCGACGGGACCGGAACCGCCTGGCGGTGCTCGACGCCGTGCTGGAGCTCTTCGAGGAGGGCAACCTCAACCCTGGCGTGCACGAGGTGGCCGATCGGTCGGGCGTCTCGCTCCGCTCCGTCTACCGCTACTTCGAGGACCTCGACGAGCTGATCACCGCCGCGATCGACCGACACCTCCAGCGCACCCGCTCCCTGTTCGACATCGACCGCATCGGCGAGGGCCCGCTGAACGAGCGGATCCACCGCTTCACCGAGCGCCGGCTCCGGCTGTTCGACGCCATGCGCGTCATCTACCGGGCCTCCCGGGTGCGGGCCGCCAGCGACCCGCAGGTGCAGTCCGGCCTGATGGACACCTACCAGTGGCTCGGCGAGCAGACGCACCGGATGTTCGCCCCCGAGCTCCGGCGCATCGAGGACCTCCAGGCCCGCACCGACACCCGCCACGCCATCGACGTGCTCACCCAGTTCGACTCCCTCGAGCACCTGCGCCACCGCTGCGGCCTCGACCGCGAGGAGACCATCGGCTTCCTGCGCCGCAGCCTCGGGAGCCTCCTGGCCTGACACCGGGCATTTTCCGGGCCTCCGGTGACCGGCGGTACCGTCTCGACCGATGCGCAGCCCCAAGGACTTCTTCGCTCCCCTGGCCATCGGTGCTCCCGAGCCCCTGCGTGAGATCCCCTTCCGGCCCTCACGCAACATCCACTTCTTCCCGCCCCAGAACGAGAAGCTGCGGGGGAAGCTGCCCGACATCATCCCCACGTGCGACGTCGTCCTGGGCAATCTCGAGGACGCCATCCCGGCGTCGGACAAGGACGCGGCCCGGGCCGGGCTGATCGAGGTCGGCCAGACCCTCGACTTCGGCGCCACGCAGTTCTGGACCCGCGTCAACAGCCTCGACTCGCCCTGGTTCCTCGACGACGTGCAGGCCATCGTGCCCGCCATCGGCGACAAGCTCGACGTGATCATGATCCCCAAGGTCGAGGGGCCCGAGGACATCCACTACGTCGACCGCCTCCTCGCCCAGCTGGAGGCCAAGGCCGGCCTGACCGAGCCGCTCCTGATCCACGCCATCCTCGAGACCGCCCGCGGCGTCACGAACGTCGAGGAGATCTGCGCTGCCTCCCCCCGGATGCAGGGCCTGTCGCTCGGCCCGGCCGACCTGGCCGCCAACCGCCGCATGAAGACCACCCGGGTCGGCGGCGGCCACCCGGGCTACCTCGTGCGCACCGACCCCACCGGCGACGACCTCGAGGCCGGCCGCACCACCTACCAGCAGGATCTGTGGCACTACACGGTCGCCCGCATGGTCGACGCCTGCGCCGCCAACGGCATCTACGCCTACTACGGGCCCTTCGGCGACATCCGCGACACGGTCGGCTGCGAGGACCAGTTCCGCAACGCCTACCTCCTCGGCTGCGTCGGCGCCTGGTCGCTGCACCCGGTGCAGATCGACATCGCCAAGAAGGTGTTCTCGCCCCCCGTCGAAGACGTCGAGCACGCCAAGCGGGTCGTCGAGGCCATGGGCGACGGCACGGGCGCCGTCATGCTCGACGGCAAGATGGAGGACGACGCCTCGGTCAAGCAGTGCCTCGTGGTGCTGCGCCTGGCCGAGCAGCTCGCCGAGCGCGACGCCGACCTCAAGGAGGCCTACGGGCTGTGAGCACCACCGTGACCCCCGGCGCTCCGTCCTCTACATGCCGGGCGCCAACGAGCGGGCGCTCGAGAAGGCCAAGGGCCTGGCCGCCGACGCGCTGATCCTCGACCTCGAGGACGCCGTCGCCCCCGACGCCAAGGCCGAGGCTCGCGATCGGGTGTGCGCCGCGGCCGCGTCCGGCGAGTACGGCGGGCGCGAGATCGCCATCCGCGCCAACGGCCTCGACACGCAGTGGCACGCCGACGACGTGGCCGCCATCGCCGCCGCCGGGCCCGATGCCATCGTGATCCCCAAGGTCGGGTCGGTCGACGACGTCCGCGCCATCGAGTCCGCCCTCGAAGCCGGGGGCGCGCCGGACCGCACCACGATCTGGGCGATGGTCGAGACGCCGATCGCCATGCTCCACGCCGAGGAGATCGCCGGCTGCTCCGAGCGCCTCGCCGTGCTCGTCATGGGCACCAACGACCTGGCCAAGGAGCTCCGGGCCCAGCACGTGCCCGGCCGCCAGCCGCTGCTCACCGGTCTCGGCCTGTGCCTGCTCGCCGCCCGGGCCACGGGCAAGGTCATCCTCGACGGCGTCTACAACGACATCGGTGACGCGGAGGGCTTCCTCGCCGAGTGCCGGCAGGGCAAGGAGATGGGCTTCGACGGCAAGACGCTCATCCACCCGAGCCAGCTCGACCCGTGCAACGAGGTGTTCGCCCCCTCCGCCGACGAGGTCGGATCGGCCCGAGAGATCATCGCCGCCTTCGAGGAGGCCGAGCGGGACGGCCGCGGCGTCGTCACCGTCAACGGTCGCATGATCGAGAACCTGCACGTCGACCAGGCCCGCCGCACGCTGGCCCAGGTCGACGCGATCGCCGCCCTCCAGCAGGACTCCTGATCGTTCTGGCAGTGCTGTTGTAGCGCGCGGGCGCTCAGGTGTGCTCGGAGACCTCGTAGATCTCGTCCGCTACCAAGCCGTTCGCTGTCGAGTTGTGTCACGAGGAGCGTCACACGTCTCGAACGGAAGCGCCAGAGGAAGTTCCCGACGGCGGGCCTCCGCCGGCGCCCGTAGCCTCCGGTCCATGAGCGACGCCCCCGCCCGACCCACTGCGGTCGACTTCCACTTCGACGTGATGTGCCCGTTCGCGTACCAGACGTCGAAGTGGATCCGAGCCGTCCGCGACCGGACCGGCCTGGAGATCACGTGGCGGTTCTTCTCCCTCGAGGAGGTCAACCGTCAGGAGGGCAAGAAGCACCCGTGGGAGCGGGAGTGGTCCTACGGCTGGTCGATGATGCGCATCGGCGCCCTCCTCCGCCGGCGGGACATGGCCGTGCTCGACGCCTGGTACGAGCGGGCCGGTCGGGCGCTCCACGAGGATGGCCACAAGCCCCACGACCCGGCCGTGGCCCGCCACCTGCTCGAGGAGCTCGGCCTCGACCCCGCGCTGGTCGACGAGGCCCTCGCCGACCCCACCACGCACGACGAGGTCCGCGCCGAGCACGACCGGGTCATCGATGCCGGTGGCTACGGCGTGCCGACGCTGTTCTTCCCCGACGGCCAATGCCTGTTCGGGCCGGTGATCATCGAGCCCCCGACCGAGGGCGACGCCGTCCTGCGGCTCTGGGATGCGGTCACCGCCTGGCTCGAGTTCCCCCACCTCTACGAGCTGCAACGCCCCAAGACCGAGGCCGACGGCCGCTTCATCGCCCGATCGTTCACGCCCTACCTGGAAGCGCGGGACTGGGTGAGCATCGACCGCGGCAAGGTCGTCCCCCTCGACCGCCTCGCCGAGTAGCCGGGAACGTTCGGGTCCGATCGGTCCGTTCGTCCCTACCGCCGCCGGCGGGCGTGCTGGCAGCGGGGGCACCAGCGAGCGGAACGTCCCCCCACCACCGCCGAGCTAATGGCCGTCCCGCACGTGGCGCAGGACGCACGGGCGTGCACCCGGAGCCGCTCGGCGTAGGTGCCGGGGCGACCGCGCAGATCGACCCAGCCCTCGTCCTCGAGGGTGACGCCGCCGGCTGCCATCGACTCGGTGGCGATGTCCCGGGCGGCGGCCAGGATCCGGTCCCACGCCGAACGGGCGAGCTCGCCGGCGGGGACGATCGGGGAGATGCCGGCCCGGTGCAGCGTCTCGTCGGCCAGGTACGACCCGATCCCGGCAACGACCCGCTGCT
>CAZCJT010000092.1:0-8645 GCA_964498565.1 uncultured Acidimicrobiaceae bacterium | reverse complement strand
ACGAGCTCACGGTCCAGCCCATCCACCGCCTGATCACCGGGCTGCCGGAGGGCGCCGCGCTGCACCTGCTGTTGAGCGAGCACTTCGACGTGGAGCCCACCGACGCCTTCGGCGCCGACGCGGTCGCCCGACTGGTGGAGCTGGGCGGCATGGGCCTCGTCGACGACACCGGCACGTTCCTCCTCCGGCCGAAGGCGGGCGCCTTCGACGACGGGGTGGAGCTCGACACCGTGCGCCTCGAGCAGGCCCGCGACGCCCTCCCCGCACACGAGCTCAGCTACCAGCACGGCGTCGGCAACGTGGTCGAGGCCGTGGCCGAGGGTCGGGCCCAGGCCGCCGTGCTCATGCGGCCCGCCACGGTGGCCCAGATCCAGGCCATCGCCCACGGCGGCGACCGGATGCCCCCGAAGACGACGTTCTTCGCCCCGAAGCCGGCCACCGGCATCGTCTTCCGCTCCCTCGACTGATCGCCCGGGTCAGGTGACCTCGAGGTCCAGCTGCATGCGGACGTCGGTGGCCGAGGCGGCGACGAAGACCGTCCACCGGCCCCGGTCCACGACCCACCCGTCCTCCCAGCGACGGAACGCCTCGGCCGGCACCGCCACGGTGACCACCCGCTCCGTGCCGGCGGCCACGACGGCCTTGGCGAAGCCGCCGAGGACCTTGGGCGGGCGACCGTGGCCGTCGGGGCCGGCGACGTAGGCCTGGACCACGACGGTGGCGTCCCGGTCACCGGTGGCCAGAACGGGCACCTCGAGCACCAGGCCGGCGCCCGACTCGATGTCGGCGCCTGCCAGCGACGGCGGCACCGCCCGCACGCTGTCCCACTCGGCGGAGCCGTACGACAGGCCGTGCCCGAACGGGAACAGCGGCTTCGTGCCGGCGGCGTCGAAGCCCCGGTAGCCCATGAACAGGCCCTCGCCGTAGTGCTGGACGCCGTCGACCGGCTCGTACCAGGGCCACGCCGGCGTGTCCTCGAGGGACTCGGGGTACGTGATCGGCAGCCGACCGCCGGGGTCGACGTCGCCGGCCAGCACGTCGGCGATCCCGACCCCCATCTCGCTGCCGCCGAAGTAGGCGAGCACGACCCCGGCGACGTCGTCGATCCACGGCATCGACACCGGGGAGCCGGCGTTGACGATGACGACGGTCCGGGGGTTGGCGGCGGCGACCCGACGCACCAGCTCGTCCTGGTCACCGGGAAGGGCGATCGTGGTGCGATCCTCGCCCTCGGTCTCCCACTCGTCGTTGGTGCCCACGACGACGAGCGCGACGTCGGCGTCTCGGGCCGCGGCCACGGCCCGTCCGATGAGGTCGGCGGGCTCCGGGGCCCGGACGCCGAGGCGGATGCCGGCGAACCCGCCCCGCCCGGTGGTGGTGATGCGGACGGGGACGGGAGCACCGGCCTCGCAGTCGATGGTCGCCTCCTGCTCCTCGGACGCGAGGCCGAAGAACAGCGGCCCGCGCGGCAGGCGGTGGTCGGGATCGTCGAGGACGACCTCGTCGCCCACCTCGATCCGGCCGGCGCCGGTGAGCACGGCGGAGAGGAGGTGCGGTCCCGACGCTTCGGGGACGAAGGTGCCGCTGACCGTCACGTGGAAGCGCTCGGGGTCGACGCCGGCGGGCGTGGAGCCGAAGAAGCGGAGCATCGACTGCGGGGTCACGTCGCTCGTCACGACCTCGCCGGAGTCGTCCAGGCCGTTGCGGTACTCGACCAGCAGGCCCGGCTCGCCATCGGGCGTGCGCAGGACGCCCTCGCCGAGCGGCGGGGGGAGCCGATCGATGCGGGCCCCCGCCTCGTGCACCACGGCGGCGAAGCGCTGGCCGAGGGCCTCGAGCAGCGACAGGTGCGGCAGCGGCTGGAGGTTGGCGGAGCCGCCGCCCATGATCCGGGTGTCGCTGGCGTTCGGTCCGATCACGGCGAGCGACGCGGCCGGGTCGATGGGCAGCACCGCGCCTTCGTTGCGGCACAGCACGAGCCCGGCGGCGACCGCCCGGCGGCACAGGGCCCGCTCGTCGGGATCGTCCACCGTCTCCTCGACCTGCTCGGGGTCGCGCTCGGCGACGCGGACCCGGCCCATGAGGCGCAGCAGGTCCTCGACCTGGGCGTCGACGTCGGCCTCGTCGACCTCGCCGGCCTCCACCGCAGCCCGGAGCCGGTCGCCGTAGATGGTCTTCGGCCCCGGCATCGCCACGGTCAGCCCGGCGCGGATCGAGGCGACGGTGTCGTGGGACCCGAACCAGTCGGACACGACCACGCCGTCGAAGCCCCACTCCTCCCGCAGGATGGTGGTGAGCAGCCGGCGGTTGCCCGCCGCGTGCTCGCCGGCGACCCGGTTGTAGGCGCTCATGACGCCCCACGCACCGGCCTCGGTGACCGTGGCCTCGAACGGTCGCAGGTAGAGCTCGCGCAGCACCCGGTCCTCGACGTCGACGTCCACCGACATCCGGTCGACCTCGGTGTCGTTGGCGACGAAGTGCTTTACGGTGACCGCCACGTCGTGGGCCTGGACAGCCCGCACGAGCGGGACGGCCATCCGGGAGCTGAGCTCGGGGTCCTCGGACATGCACTCGAAGACCCGGCCGCCCACGGGGGTGCGCTGCAGGTTCACCGTGGGCGCCAGGAGCACGTGCGCGCCCTTGCGACGTGCCTCCTTGCCGAGGAGGTCGCCGAGCTCGCCGGCGAGCTCGGGGTCCCACGTGGCACCCACGGCGATGCCGGCCGGGATGGTGACCCCGGGGGTCCGGCGAGCGCCGAGACCGTCACCCCGCACGCCGTTGGGACCGTCGGACATCTTGACCGCGGGCAGCGCGACGCGGTCGATGGGATGCGTCCGCCACGTGGACGCCCCGCCGAGCAGCCGGCACTTCTCCTCCCGCGTGAGCTCGGCGACGGGAGGCAGCATCAGATCTGTCCCCGGACGTCACGCCCGAGCAGGGCGATGTGGTCCAGGTCGTCCACGTCCAGGACCTGCAGGTAGGCCCGTTCGGCTCCGGCGTCACGCCACTCCCGCAGGCGGGCCACCGCCTCGGCCGGGGTCCCGCACACGCCGTTCTCGCGCAGCTCGTCGACATCACGGCCGATCGCCGCGGCCCGGCGGGCGATCTCGCCCTCGTCCTCGCCCACGCACACCACCAGGGCCACGGACCAGGTCAGCTCGTCGGGGTCGCGGCCGAGGTCCCGGCACGCGTCCTGCACGCGGGCTCGCTGCGCCACCCAGAAGTCCTTCGGGGCGAACGGCAGGTTGAACTCCGAAGCGAACCTGGCCGCCAGCGCCGGCGTCTTGTTCGGTCCTCCGCCGCCGATGATGATCGGTGGGCCGCCGTCCTGGACCGGCTTGGGCAGTGCGGGCGACCCGGAGACCTGGTGGTGCACGCCGTCGAAGTCGAACGTCTCGCCCACCGGCGTGCGCCACAGCCCGGTGAGGATCTCGAGCTGCTCCTCGAGGATCGCGAAGCGGTCGGCCAGGGGTGGGAACGGGATCCCGTACGCGGCGTGCTCGGCGTCGTACCAGCCGGTCCCGATGCCGAGCTCCACACGTCCTCCCGACATCGCATCGACCTGCGCGACGCTGATGGCGAGCGGCCCGGGGAGGCGGAAGGTGGCGGCCGTGACGAGGGTGCCGAGCCGGACCGTCTCGGTCTCTCGGGCCAGGCCGGCGAGGGTGATCCAGGCGTCGGTCGGCCCCGGTTCGCCCGACACGTCACCCATCTTCAGGTAGTGGTCCGAGCGGAAGAACGCCGAGAAGCCGGCCTGCTCCGTGGCGCGGGCCGCGGCCAGGAGCTGGTCGTAGGAGGCGCCCTGCTGGGGCTCGGTGAAGATGCGCAGGTCCATGGCGCGGAACCTACCGATCGGCGGTCGCAACGCGGGATGCCACCATGGAGCGGTGCTGGTGACCGAGCTGTGGCGGTACCCCGTGAAGTCGATGCCCGGCGAATCCCTGGACCGCGCCGAGGTCGGCTCCCTCGGCATCGACGGCGACCGCCAGTGGGGTCTGGTCGACACCGCCACGGGCCTGGTCCTCACCGCTCGGCGCGTCCCCCAGCTCCTGTTCGCCGAGCCGGTCCCCCGGGGCGATGCCATGGCGGTGCGGCTCCCCGACGGCACCGTGACCGACGACGACGAGGTCCTCTCCGACTGGGTCGGGCGGCCCGTCGTGCTCCGCCGGCCCCGGCCCGACGAGCACGGCCACTACGCCGTCGAGGGGTCGGGCCTCCACGACGTGGCGCCGGAGCAGTGGGAGGGGCCGGCCGGCGTGTGGCACGACTCGAAGCGGACCCGCCTGTCGATCGTGGCCGAGGAGGCGCTGGCCGGCGAGGACGTGCGCCGCTTCCGCCCCAACGTCGTGGTGCGGGGCGGCGACGAGCGGGACCTGATGGGCTGCCGCATCGCCATCGGATCGGTCGTGGTCGACGTGGTGAAGGAGATCGATCGCTGCGTCATCGTCACTCGACCCCAGCCCGGCCTCGACCGGGACCGCTCGGTGCTCACGCGGGTCCACGTCGAGCGCGCCGGCAACCTCGGCGTGGGCGCCCTGGTGGTGGACGGCGGCCCGATCAGCGTCGGCGACGCCGTCGTGATCGTCTGATCACCCGACGTCCCAGGTCGCCCCCGACCGCAGCAGGGCATGCAGCTCGCCCGGCCCCCGCTGCTCCTGGGCGGCGGCGAGCTGCTGGCCGACGCGCGTGCCGTACTCGTCGCGCTGGTAGGCCCGGAACACGCCGACCGGGGTCGGCTCGTGGGGGCCGGTGGCGAGGCGGGACAGCATGAACGCGATGGACGGGTCGGGCCGCGTCTCGTCGTGGACCAGCACGGCATCCAGCCCGACCTCGGCCACCTCGGCGAGGCGCACGCCGCCGCCGTCGAGCACCACCCCCCGCTGGCGGTCGGCGCCGAACAGGATCGGCTCGCCGTGGCGCAGGTCGATCAGCATCTCGTCGCGAGCGGTCTTGGAGGTGATCTGGCCGAACGCGCCGTCGTTGAAGACGTTGCAGTTCTGGTAGATCTCCACGATCGACGCGCCCTGGTGGTCATGGGCCCGCTTGATGGTCTCCATCATGTGGTTGCGGTCCATGTCGTGGGTGCGGGCCACGAAGCTGGCCTCGGCGCCGAGGGCGACCGACACCGGGTTGAACGGCTTCTCGATGGAGCCGAACGGCGTGGACTTGGTGACCTTGCCGGTCTCCGATGTGGGCGAGTACTGCCCCTTGGTGAGCCCGTAGATCTGGTTGTTGAACAGCAGGATCGTCAGGTTGACGTTGCGGCGCAGGGCGTGGATCAGGTGGTTGCCACCGATGGACAGGGCGTCACCGTCGCCGGAGACGACGAACACGTGGAGGTCGGGACGGGCCATGGCCAGCCCGGTGGCGATCGCCGGCGCCCGCCCGTGGATGGAGTGCATCCCGTAGGTGTTCATGTAGTACGGGAAGCGGGCGGCGCAGCCGATGCCGGAGACGAACACGACCTCCTCGCGGCGGACGCCCATGTCGGGCAGGGCGAGCTGGACGGCGGCGAGGATGCTGTAGTCACCGCAGCCGGGGCACCAGCGGACCTCCTGGTCCGACATCCAGTCCTTGCGGGAGGTCTCGGGGACGGCGGTGTCGGTCACGTGGCTGCTCCGTTCTGGGCGACCCCGAGGGTGTCGAGGATGGCGGTCTCGATCTCCGCGGCCGTGAAGGGCATGCCGCGGACCTTGCTCACGACCTTGGCGTCGATGAGGAACTCGGCCCGCAGCACCTTGGTGAGCTGGCCGAGGTTCAGCTCGGGCACCAGGGCCCGCTCGAAGCGGCCGAGCAGCTCGCCGAGGTTCGGGGGGAAGGGGTGCAGGTGGGTGAGGTGGATGCGGGCGACCCGGAGGCCCCGGGCCCGGATGCGATCGATGCCGCCCGAGATGGCGCCCCACGTCGACCCCCAGCCGACCACGACGAGATCGGCGTCGGCGTCGCCTTCGAGCACCGCCTCGGGGATGTCCTTGGCGATGCCGTCGAGCTTGGCTTGGCGCAGGTGCGTCATGAGCTCGTGGTTGGCCGGGTCGTAGGAGACGTTGCCGGTCCTGTCCGCCTTCTCGAGGCCGCCGATGCGGTGCTCGAGGCCAGGCGTGCCCGGGAGCGCCCACGACCGGGCCAGCGTCTCGGGGTCTCGCTCGTAGGGGTGGTGGACGGGGTCGCCGGCGTCGTTGGTGCCGTTGGCCTCCGTGGCGAAGGTGGTCGAGATGTCGGGCAGGGATTCGACGTCGGGCAGCTTCCAGGGCTCGGCGCCGTTGGCCAGGTAGCCGTCGGACAGCAGGAACACCGGCGTGCGGTACTTGAGCGCGATCCGGCACGCCTCGATCGCGGCGTCGAAGCAGCCCGCCGGCGTGGACGCCGCCACGATCGGCATGGGTGATTCGCCGTGGCGGCCGTAGAGCGCCATGAGGAGGTCGGATGCCTCGGTCTTGGTGGGCAGACCGGTGGAGGGACCGCCGCGCTGGATGTCGACCACGACCAGGGGCAGCTCGAGGCTGACCGCCAAGCCGATGGCCTCGCCCTTCAGCGCCACCCCCGGGCCGGATGTGGTGGTGACGGCGAGGTGCCCGCCGTAGGCGGCGCCGATGGCGGATCCGACGCCGGCGATCTCGTCCTCGGCCTGCAGCGTGCGGACCCCGAAGTTCTTGTGCTTGGACAGCTCGTGCAGGATGTCCGACGCCGGCGTGATCGGGTACGACCCCAGGAAGAGCGGCATGTCGGCCAGCTGCGACGCGGCGATGAGCCCCCAGGCCAGCGCGACGTTGCCGGTGATGTTGGTGTAGGTCCCTGGTGCCTTGGCCGCCGGCTTGACCTCGTAGGCGTGATCGAACAGCTCGGCCGTCTCGCCGAAGGCGTGGCCGGCCTTGAACGCGGCCACGTTGGCGTCGGCCACCTGGGGGTTCTTGGCGAACTTCTGGTGGATCCACTCGAGGGTCGGCTCGGCCGGGCGGGTGTACATCCACGACACCAGGCCGAGGGCGAAGAAGTTCTTGGACCGCTCGGCGTCACGGGGCTTGACGCCCAGGTGCTCGACCGACTTCTTGGTCATCTCGGTCATCTGGACCTCGTAGACCTTGAAGCCGTCGAGGGTGCCGTCCTCCCGGGGGTCGGCGGCGTAGCCGGCCTTGTCGAGGTTCCGCTCGGTGAACGCGTCGGTGTTCAGGATCACCGAGCCGTTGCCCTTGAGCCGCTGCAGGTCGCTGCGCAGGGCGGCGGGGTTCATGGCCACCAGCACGTCGGGCGCGTCGCCGGGCGTGGTGATCTCGTGGTCGGAGATGTGGACCTGGAACGCGGAGACCCCGGCGATGGTGCCGGCCGGCGCGCGGATCTCGGCCGGGAAGTCCGGCAGCGTGGCCAGGTCGTTGCCGAACAAGGCCGACGCGCTGGTGAACCGGTCGCCCGTGAGCTGCATCCCGTCGCCCGAGTCGCCGGCGAAGCGGATGATGACCCGATCGACCGACTCCGTGCGGGCCCCTGCGGACTTCGTGGAGGTGTCCGACACCTTCCCCCCTTGCTGCGATGACGTCGTTGTCAACGTCGCCGACCATAGCGGCGGGCCGGAACGGTGCGCGGGAGTCTTCAGTCCCTGGCGGGCAGGGTCTCGGGTCCCCTGACGTGCGGACCCGCGGGGTTCAGGCGACCGAGGCGCGGTAGATGCTCTCGACGGCCTCGCCGAGGGCGGCGTCGAACTCCTCGGCCGACTGCTGGGCGGTGAGGCTCTCGCTCAGGGCGCGGGAGAAGCTGGCGATGACGCCCGGGTTGCGGCTCAGCCGGTCGTTGGCCTCCTCGCGGCTGTAGCCACCGGACAGCGCCACGACGGCGAGGACGTTCGGGTGGTCGACCAGGTCCTGGTAGAACCCGTCCTCCTCGGGCAGGGTCAGCTTCAGCATGACGATCTCGTCGCTGCCGAGCTCCTCGAGCCGCTTCAGTGTGCCCTCGCGGAGCAGCGCCTCGGCCTCGGCCTTGGTGGCGCTGTGGATGTCGATCTCCGGCTCGAGGATCGGAACCAGCCCCCCGGCCACGATCTGCCTTCCGACGGTGAACTGCTGCTCGAGGATGGCGTCGACACCGTTGGCGTTGGCTTCCTTGATGACCGAGCGCATCTTCGTGCCGAAGATCCCCTTGCCGGCCGCCCGGGCGACGAGGTCGTCGAGGCCGGGGATGGGCTTCATGACCTGCACGCCGTCGACCTCGTCGTCAAGGCCCTTGTCGACCTTCAGGAACGGCACGATGCCCTTGACGCCCCAGAGGTACTCGGCGGTCTCGCGGCCTTCGACGCTGCGGTCCATCGTGTCCTCGAACAGGATGGCGCCGAGCACGCGCTCGCCGGTGAACGCAGGGGAGGTCATGATCCGGGTCCGCATCTCGTGGATGCGGTCGAACATCTCGACGTCGCCGTCGTACTCGTGCTCCTCGACGCCGTAGGCGCGCAGCGCCTTGGGCGTGCTGCCCCCGCTCTGGTCGAGCGCGGCGATGAAGCCCTGCCGGCTCTTGACCTTGTCGAACTGCTCCTGGTTCATCCGATGATCTCCCTGTGGGCACGGTGGGTGGGGTTCCGGCGACGCCGGTGCGCGAGGGGCCGCAGCGGCTCCCATCCTGGCCGACGCCCGTCCGGACGGTCACGTTCTCTCCCCCACCGG
>CAZCJT010000091.1:0-8648 GCA_964498565.1 uncultured Acidimicrobiaceae bacterium | reverse complement strand
CACCGACGCTGGCCAGCGCCCAGGCGGACTCGAGGCCCAGGCCGCTGTTGGCGCCGGTCACCAGCGCGGTGCGGCCGCTGAGGTCGCCCATGTCGTTGCGGTTCCATCCCATGGTCAGCTCCTGTCCAGCCGGGTCATGCCCGGAGGTGGCGGTCGAAGAAGGACACGATGCGCGCCTTGGCGTCGGCGGCGGACGGTTCGTGGAACCCCATCCCGGGCAGCGTCATCATCAGGGACACGGCGAGGGGGAGGTCGCTGCGGTCGTGGTCGTTCAGGAACGAGTGACCGGCGGCCGGGTACTCCTTCACGTCGTGGTCGACACCCAGCTCCTCCAGGGAGGACTCCAGCCGGGCCGCCGCGCCTCGCAGCATGAGGTCCTTGCCGCCGAAGCTGCCCACGATGGGGCAGGCCCCGCGCAGGAAGTCGGCGCTGTAGGTGCGCTTCGGGGAGCTGGCGTAGTTGACGCTGGCGGCGTCGAACCCGTGGCCGGGGGCGAGGACGAGGGCGAACCCACCGCCCATGCAGTACCCGATGACGCCGACCTTGCCGTTGGATCGGGGATGGGCCGTGAGCCACGAGCGCACCGCCTCGACCTCGTCGAAGGAACGTCCGGCGCCGGCGCTGATCTCGCCCATGACAGTGCGGATGCACCGCAGCTTGCCGCCCCAGTGGAACAGGTCGGGGCCGGCGGCCAGGTACCCCTCACCGGCCAGCCAGTCGGCCTGGTTGCGCAGGTCGGTGGTCATCCCGAACGCATCGTGGATGACGATCACGGCCGGCGCCGCCCCATCGCCGTCGGGCTCGGCCACATAGGCGGGCAGCGGCCCCTTGGGAGCGTCGATGCGGACCTCGGTCCCGGCGCCGCTCATGCGCTCGCCCACTGCGGCTCGCGCTTCTCGGCGAAGGCAGTTGGGCCCTCCATGGCGTCGGGCGAGGTGAAGACCTCGACCAGCACACCTCGCTGCAGCTCGAACGCCTCGTCCTCGGAGATGTCGAGGGAGCGCTTCACCACCTTCTTCGACAGACGGGTCGCCAGGGGGGCGTTGCGGCAGATCCGCTCGGCCAGGGCGACGGCGGCGTCGAGGACCTGGTCTCCGGGCACGACCCGGTTGACGAGGCCGAGCCGCTGCGCGGTCTCGGCATCGACCGGGTCACCGGTCATGGCCATCTCGAGGGCCACGGCCAGGCCGACCCGCTTGGGCAGGCGCACGAGCCCGCCGGCGCCGGCGGCCAGGCCGCGCTGCACCTCGGGGATCCCGAAGGTGGCGTGGTCGGCGGCGACCACGAGGTCGCAGGCCAGCATGATCTCGAACCCGCCGGCCAGGGCGTGGCCGTTGACCGCAGCGATGAGGGGCTTGGGGAAGTCGCGCTGGGTGATGCCGGCGAAGCCGCCGTTCACTCCCATCACGTTCCCGCCACCGCCGGCGAAGGCCTTCAGGTCCATGCCGGCGGAGAAGGCCTTGTCGCCGGCGCCGGTGAGGACGACGGCCCACACGTCGGGATCGGTCTCGGCCGCGTCGAAGGCATCGGCGAGGGCCTTGGACGTGTCGTAGTTGATGGCGTTGCGGGCTTCGGGCCGGTTGATCGTGATGATCTCCACCCGGTTCCGCCGCTCTGTCTGCACGAGCATGCATCGTCCTCTCTCTGTGTCGGGCCCCCATCGTGGCTCACCGGCGCCCACCCGCGCGACGCAACGGGCAATCTGTCTCACGCACGATGTCCTCAGCGCCGACCTCGATCGGCGCCGGAGCCCTACGCCTGGTCGCGCTGGTCCTCGAGCTGGGGGTGGAGGCGAGGTTCGGCCTCCGCCGCCGTCTTCGGGCCGCGCAGGGCCGTGAAGGCAGCGGCCAGCACGCAGGCAGCTGCGCCGAGCAGCAGCGCGGGCGCCATGCCGTCGACGAACGCGTTGCGGGCGGCGTCGACCAGCGCGGCCCCGTCAGGACCGAGCTGGCCGGCGACGACGAGCGCGCCTCCGATGCCCTCCTCGACCGCCTCGGCCGCTTCGGCCGGCAGGCGCGACGTGGCCGCGTCCACGTTGGTCCGGTACGTCGCGTTCAGCACCGAGCCGACGAGCGCGATCCCCACGGCGGCACCGAGCTCTCGCACGGTGTCGTTCAGCGACGCCGCGACGCCCTGCTTCTCGTCGGGGAGCGCGGAGGTGATGGCGGCCGTGGAGGGGCTCATGGTCAAGCCGACACCGGCGCCGAGGATCAGCGTGGCCGGGAGCACGCTGGTGAAGCCCCCGTCGGCGTCGGCCATGAGGGCGAGGGCCACCAGACCGACCGCCATGGTGAGGGTGCCGATCACGAGCGTCCGGCGGAACCCGATCCGCTCGGCGATCGTGGGCGCCACGGTGGAGAGCGGCAGCATCAGCACGGCCATGGGCAGCAGGGCAGAGGCCGCGGCGAGGGCGGAGTAGTCGAGCACCGCCTGGAGGTACTGCACCAGCACGAGGAAGAGCGAGAACATCACCGCGAACACGACGAAGAGGTTCAGAGACCCGGAAGCGAGACCACGGATGCCGAAGACCCGGACGTCGAGCAGGGGGTGCGGCGTGCGCCGCTCGACGGCCACGAAGGCCAGCGAGGACAGGATCCCGACGACGAGGGCGGCGACGGTGACGACGGCGGTCCAGCCCTGTTCCGGCCCCTCGTGGAGGGCCAGCACGACACCGCCGACCGCGGCGACGGCGAGCAGCGATCCGACGACGTCGAACCCGGCCTCGGTGTGCTCCACCGAGTGCGGGACGGCAACCGCCGTGGCCACGAACGACACCACGGCCAGGGCCACCGGCAGGGCGAACACCCACGGCCACGTGACGTTGTCGATCAAGGCGGCGGAGACGAACAGCCCGATGATGCCGCCGGCGCCGGCGAAGCCGGCCCACGTGCCGATGGCCTTGGCCTGCTGGTCACGCGGGAAGCTCGTGGTGATCACCGAGAGGGTGACCGGCATGATCATGGCGGCGGCGAGACCGGCCACGACCCGCAGGCCGATGAGGGTGGTGGCGCTCGTGGCGAGCGCCGACGCCACGTTGGTGACGGCGAACAGCGCGAGGCCCCCGAGCAGGATCGGCTTGCGCCCCCAACGGTCGCCGATGGCGCCCACGGGCATGAGGAGGGCGGCCAGGGCGACGGTGTAGCCGTTGATGATCCACAGGAGCTGGCTCTGCGTGGCGCCGAGGCTCTCGGCCAGCGCCTGCTGCGCGACGTTGAGGCCGGAGACCGACGCCACGACGGCCACGAGCGCGGTGCACATCGCGGCGAGGACCATCCGTCGTTGCCCCGGGCTCTGGACGATGACGTCCTCCTCGTGAGCCGAGGGGGGTGCGGTGGGCTGCACGTCGAGCGCGGCGCTGCCGGGCTGGGGGGGCATCGGGGTCTCTTCTCGTCGGGGGAACGAAGGGGGGACCGGCGATTGTACGACGCGCCGTCCACAATGGGACAACGCGCCCTGTTCTGGGACCCGTCGGTATGGTGCGAACATGGCTGCCGTCGCGTCCCTCGACCCCCGCATCGTCCGCACCCGCCGCCACGTGCTGGCCACGGCGAGGGCCGTCCTGGTGGAGGAGGGCTGGCAGCGGGTGACCGTGACGCGGGTCGCGGAGCGAAGCGGCTACGCCCGCACGACGCTCTACCGCCACTGGCCTCAGCGCCTCGATCTGCTCCGAGACCTGATCACCGAGGAGGTGCACCCGCTCCACACGGTGCCCACCGGGGACGTCCGCGCCGACCTGGAAGCCGAGCTCGAGGCGTTCCGCGTGGCGATCACGACGACGGGCCTGGGGCGGATGATGGTCGCCATGGGCCAGCAAGCCGGCGACGACGCCGAGCTGGCCGAGCTGACCGCGGCACTGCGAGCCCACGGCGTCCGGGTCGTCGACGAGATCGTCACCGCCGCCGTCGCTCGGGGCGACCTCCGAGCCCACCTGGATCGTGAGGTGGTGGCCGCCCAGCTCGTCGGGCCGGTGCTGTTCCGCTACCTCTTCGGCGACGGAGCACTCGACCGGGCCTTCGTCGCATCTGTCGTGGATCTGTTCCTCCGCGGTGCGTTCCCGATGGGCGACGGCGCCGCGGAAGGCCCCGCCCCACGATCGCCCGAGCCGCCCTCGGTCTGACCCGACACGGGCGGTCACCGTTCGGCCGTTCGACACGCCCGGGCCGTTCCTCGACTCGACGCCGCGGTCGACCGAGGACGGGCGAGATCGAAGGTTCCACGGCATGGCGATGCGGTAGGACTGGCGCGATGGGCGTCTACGAGAACCAGGTCCTTCCACGCGTCATCGACGTAGCCCTCAGCGGGGAGGCGATGGAACGGCTTCGACGCCACGCCTGCGAAGGCTTGCGGGGTGACGTGCTCGAAGTCGGGTTCGGCTCGGGGCGGAACGTGCCCCACTACCCGACCGCCGTGACCCGGGTGCGCGCCGTCGATCCGGCGACCGTCGGGCGCAAGATGGCCGCACGCCGCGTTGCCGCCAGTCCGATCCCGATCGACTACATCGGCCTCGACGGCCAGCACCTCCCCCTCGACGACGGCACGGTCGACCACGTCCTGATCACGTGGACGTTGTGCACCATTCCCGACGTGGACCAGGCCCTCAGCGAGGTCCGGCGCGTCCTTCGGCCCGGGGGCACGCTGCGGTTCGTCGAGCACGCCAAGGCACCCGACGACAAGGTCGCCCGCTGGCAGGACCGCCTCACGCCGATCCAACGACGCCTCTTCGGCGGCTGCCACCTCAACCGGCCCATCGACGCCCTCATCGAGCGGTCCGGATTCACCATGACGGCGCTGGACGCCGGATACGAGAAGGGGCCCAAGCCCTTCACCTACATGCTCAAGGGCGTCGCCACAGCGGAGTAGCGCATCTGCGAGGCAGACCGCTCTCGGGGCACATGACGGGCGGCGCGGTCGGGTACGTCCGGATCCTCGACCGCAACCTGCACGAGGAGACGCAATGACCCACGCCCGAGCAATGCTCGAGACCCACCCCTCCCCAGCCGGCACACTCCCCACTGACGCCCTGGCCGAGGTCCTCCACCACCTCGAGGAGTGCGCTCAGACGTGCACCATGTGCGCCGACGCCTGCCTCGCCGAGGACCTGGTCGCCGAGCTCCGCCGCTGCATCCGCCTCAACCTCGACTGCGCCGACCTGTGCACGACCACAGCAGCGGTGCTCGGCCGTCAGGTCGAGCCCGACGCCGCGACGGTGCGGGCCCTGATCGAAGCGTGCCGCGCCGCCTGCGCGGCATGTGGCAGCGAGTGCTCGAACCATGCCGACATGCACGAGCACTGCCGTGTCTGCGCCGAGGCGTGTCGACGCTGCGAGCAGGCCTGCAACGACGCACTGCAGCAGCTGAACGCGTAACGACCACTCGCACTGGAGGTCATCGCTGTCGACCACCGTGGCCGAGCGGCGCGACCTCAGCCGCCGGCGTTGCGCTCGTTGTAGTCCTGGATGGCCTCGGTGGCAGCCTCGTCGGCGGCGGCCACGGCGTCGGCCGGCGAGGTGCCCGAAGCGATCATGTCCTCGAGGGCCAGCTGGATGGCGTCCCGGAAGCCGTCGTAGCCGCCGATCACCGGGCCGCCGAGCTCGTACCCCGACCCGGTGATCTGGTCGAAGGCGACCTTGAACCCGGGACGGTCCCCCCACAGCTGCTGGACCTCCGGCAGCTCGGCCGCCGAGCGGCGGATCGGGATGTACCCGGTGCCGGCGTGCCAGGTGGCCTGCTGCTGGGGCTCGTTCAGCCAGGCGAGGTAGTCCCACGCCGCGGCCCGCTCCCCGTCCGACGCCGCCTCGACCAGCCACAGGGCGCCGCCGCCGACGACCACCCCGCCATCGTCCGGCCCGGGCATGGGTGCGACGCGCACGTCGACCTGGGCGGCGAGGTTCGGATCGCCGGCCAGCACGTCGTAGACCGACCCCAGCGCCGCGGACGTGCCGATCGTCATGGCCGCGTTGCCGCCGGCGATGGCGAGCAGGTGGTCGGCGCCGCTCGGGTTGCGCCCGACGTTCAGGGCGTACCCGCCGTCGATGAGCTCGTCGATCCAGGTGTACACCTCCTCGCCGATCGGAGAATCGGCCAGACGGGCCTCGGTCGCCCGCTCCTCGCGCCCGTTGCCACCGTCGACGATCGGCTCCCCAGCCTTGGCGAACAGCTGCTCGACGTACCCCGGCTGCAGCTCGATGGCCATGCCCTGCGCGGCGGCGCCCGATTCGGTGATGACCCGAGCCGCCTCGAGCACCTCGTCGAGGCTCCGCGGCGGCGACGCCGGGTCGAGGCCCGCCTCGGTGAAGTCGTCGCCGTTGTAGTACAGCACCGGGTTCGAGGCGTTGAACGGCATCGGCCACAGCACGTCGCCGACGGTGAACTGGTCGAGCACCGGCTGCAGGTGGTCCGACGTGTCGTAGTCGGCGGCCTCCACGCACGACTGCACCGGCACCACGGCCTCCGAGTCGATCATCGCCTGGATGCGCGTCTCCTCCAGCTGGACGATGGTCGGCAGCTCCCCACCGCCGGCGGCGGTGCGGAAGCGCTCGAAGGTCTCGTCGTAGGAGCCGGTGAACACGAGCTCGACCTCGACCGCGTCCTGGCTGGCGTTGTACTCCTGCGTCATCGCCTCGAGCACCTCGCCGTTGGCGGCGGCCATGGCGTGCCAGAACTCGATGCGAACGGGCCCGTCGGCGTCGGCGAGGGCGTCGACGGGGCACGCCGACGTGTCGACCGCCTCCTCGGGCGCGGGTGCCGGGGCACCGGCGTCCTCGGATTCGTCGTCCCCGCCGCAGGCGGCGAGCACGAGGGTGGTGGCGAGCAGGGTCGCGGTGAGGCGTCGGTTCATCCCTTGACAGCTCCAGAGGTCAGGCCACGGATCAAGTGGCGTTGGAAGATCACGAGGCCGATGAAGATCGGCAGGGCGGCGAGCACGGTGCCAGCCATCACCAGGTTGAGCTCGTCGACGCGGGTGGAGGCCAGCTGCTTCAAGCCGATCTGCACGGTGCGGTAGCGGTCCTCGGTGGTGATGAGCAGCGGCCACAGGTACTGGTTCCAGGCGCCGAGGAACCCGAACACGGCCAGCGCCGCGAGCGACGGGCGCACGAGCGGCACGGCGACGTGGCGGAGGAACCCGAAGTGGCCGTAGCCGTCGAGGGCGGCGGCGTCGCGCAGGTCGGTGGGAACGCCGAGGAACGCCTGGCGGAGCAGGAACGTGCCGAACGCGCTGGCGAGGAACGGGACCACCAGCCCCTGGTAGCTGTTGAGCCAGCCGAGGTCCTCGATGATCTCGTAGTTGGCGACGATCGTGACCTCGGCCGGGATCATGAGCGTGGAGAGGAAGGCGAGGAACAGGACCCGCTTGAACGGGAAGTCGAGGTAGGCGAAGGCGTACGCGGCCAGCACGGACGTGACCAGCTGGGCGGCGGTGATCAGCACGGAGACGACCGCGCTGTTCACCAGGTACGTGCCGAGGTTCCCCTGGCGCCAGGCAGCCGAGAAGGTGTCGAAGGTCGGGTCCGTGGGCAGGAGGATCCCGGGGAAGCCGAAGAGGTTGCCCGCCGGCTGCAGCGACAGCACGAGGGCCGAGTACACCGGGAACAGCACGACGACGGCGGCGACGACGAGCAGGGCGTACTGCAGGGCTCGGCTGCGGCGGCGGGCCGGGTCACGAGCCATAGAACACCCTCCGCTCCAGGCCCCGGAACTGCACGACGGTGAGCAGCAGCACGATGGTGAACAGCACCAGCGCCCCGGCCGAGGCGGCGCCGATGTCGCCGGCGCGGAACTCGCTCACCACGTCGTACACGAGCACGTTGGTGGAGTTCTGCGGGCCCTCCTGGGTGAGCAGGTCGATCTGGCCGAAGCTGGAGAAGGCGTTGATCGACAGGATCACGGTGGCGACCAGCAGCGACGGCGACAGCATCGGCACCGTGATGTGCCAGAACTGTCGCCAGGCGCCGATGCCGTCGACCCGAGCCGACTCGTAGAGGTCCTCGGGGATCGACTGCAGGCCGGCGATCAGGAGGATGAACGTGATGCCGAGGTTCTGCCACACGGTGGTGGCGGACACGGCGGGCAGCGCCCACGTCGGGTCGTTCAGGAACTGCACGGGCGGCCGGTCGAACTCGGCGAGCAGCTGGTTGATGACGCCGATGGACGGGTTGAACAGCGTCAGCCACATGAGCGCCGCGACAGCGACCGACGTCGCGACCGTCGACGAGAAGATGGTGCGGAACACGGTGATGCCCCGGAGGCGCTGGTTGGCGAGCACGGCCAAGGCCAGGCCCAGGACCAGCCCGGTGGGCACCGTGTAGAGCGAGAACCGGACGGTCGTCCAGAAGCTGTCGAGGAACTCCTGGGACTGCAGGACGTCGACGTACTGCTCGAAGCCCCGGTAGGTGCGGCGGTTGCCGAAGTCGGACTGCGTGTGGAGGCCGAGGAAGAACGTGCGGCCCAGGGGGTAGAACACGAAGACCCCGAACACGAGCAGCGACGGGGCCAGCATGGCCAGCGCGAGCGGGGTCTCACGCCAGCCGCGGCGGCGACGCGACGGCGGTTCGGGGACGACGAGCGGCGGCGCCGTGCCGGCGATGCTCACGGGTCGATCCGCCGGCCGGAGTCGGGGTCGAACAGGTGGACCCGCTCGGGGTCGGCGAC
>CAZCJT010000090.1:0-8675 GCA_964498565.1 uncultured Acidimicrobiaceae bacterium | reverse complement strand
GCCTGGGCGCCCTCGAGGCGCAGCCGCGGACGCCGGCGTCGGAGCCGGGCGTTCACCCGGCGGCGACCGCGGTCCGGCGCTCGGATCGGCTCGCCGGGTTGCTGAACTGCATGACCCCGTCGTCGACGTCGGCCCGGCGGGTGGCCCGGTGGTCCATCAGGTAGCTCTGGTACACCTGCCACGGGAACCGGTTGCCCTGGGCCGGCATGCGGTCCATCGCCCGCTGGATGTAGCCGGAGTTGAGGTTGAGCAGCGGCTCGGCGATGACGTCGGGGTCGGTGTTGACCGGCGTGCACTGGCGCAGGCCGGTGTCGCGCAGGTGGTTGACCAGGCGCATCACGTACCGGCAGGTGAGGTCGCACTTCAGCGTCCAGGAGGCGTTGGTGTACCCGATGGCGATGGCCAGGTTCGGAATGCCCTCCAGCATCATGCCCTTGTAGGTGAGGCGGTCCTTGAGCTGGATCTCCTCGCCGTCCACGGCGAGCTGGATGCCCCCGAGGAACAGGAGCTCGAGCCCGGTGGCCGACACGACGATGTCGGCTTCCAGCTCCCGGCCCGACTGCAGGCGGATGCCCGTCTCGGTGAAGGTGTCGATGTGGTCGGTGACCACCTCGGCGCCGCCGGAGGAGATGGCCTTGAACAGGTCACCGCCGGGGACGGCGCACATCCGCTCGTCCCACGGGTTGTAGCTCGGCGTGAAGTGCGTGTCGATGTCGTAGCCGCGGGGCAGCTGCAGCCGCAGCCCGAGCCGCAGGAGGCGCTTCACCGGCCGCGGGTACCGCTGGCTGACCTGGTACATGGCCTGGGTCCCGAGGGCGTGAGCCCAGCGCACGGCGGCGCCGGCCACCTGGTCGGGCAGCACGCGCTGGGCGGCCGCCACGATCGGGTTCTTGGCCGGGACCGACGCGATGTACGTGGGCGAGCGCTGCAACATGGTCACGTCGGCACCGCGCTCGGCCAGGCTGGGCACCAAGGTGACGGCCGTGGCGCCGCTGCCGATGACGACGGCGCGCTTGCCGGCGACCTCGAGGTCCTGGGGCCAGTGCTGGGGGTGCACGAAGTCGCCCTGGAAGCGGTCGAGGCCGGGGAAGTCGGGCTGGTAGCCGTGGTCGTAGCGGTAGTAGCCGCTGCAGGAGAGCAGGAAGCCGCAGGTGACCTCGACGGTCTCGCCGGTGTCGGTGCGCTCCGCCGTCACGTGCCAGCAGGCGTCGTCGGAGGACCACTCGGCCCGGACGATGCGGTGGTGGAAGCGGATGTGGTCGTCGATGCCCTCCTCGGCGGCGGTGTCCTCGATGTAGTGGCGGATCGAGTCGCCGTCGACGATCATCCGGCTGCTCTTCCACGGCCGGAACGGGTAGCCCAGGGTGAACATGTCGGAGTCGGAGCGGACGCCCGGGTAGCGGAACAGGTCCCACGTGCCGCCGATGGCGCCCCGGGCCTCGAAGATGGCGTAGGACGCCCACGGGCACTCGGCCTGGACGTAGTGGCCGGCGCAGATGCCGGACAGCCCGGCGCCGACGACGAGGACGTCGAGGTGCTCGGTCGCGGTGCGCTCGGTGGCGGCCATCACGCCACCCCCGCCATCCGGTCGCTGAGCGCGCCGTCGGCGCCGAAGAGCCGTTCCCGCCACGTCTCGAGCAGCTCGGTGGCGTCGTGGTCGGACGGGTGGAACCCGGGCTGGTTGTAGGCCCGCAGCTCCCGCCACAGGTCCTTGCTGATGATCGGCGAGCGCAGCAGCCGCCGGAGGCTGCGGACGAACCGCACCGGGTGGTAGGTGGCCCGGTCGCCGAGCAGCGACAGGCCCACGATGAGGCCGACGCCGCCGAGGAAGCCGACGGTGACGACGTCCATCACGACCCGGCGCATGCGCTCGGTGCCACCGACGGCCCGGTACACGTCGAAGGCGACGGTCTTGTGCTCGGACTCCTCGAGGGCGTGCCACAGGAACAGCTCGAGCACCTCGGGCTGCCCGAACAGCGCCTTGGTCTCGTCGTCGCGGAGCAGCTGCTCGGCGAGGGTGGCGGTGTAGTGCTCGAGCGCCGCGGTGACGGCGAGGCGGGCCTTCGGGCTCAGCACGCGGTCGGCGAGGGTGAGCAGCCGGTCGGTGACGGTCTCGATGAACGTCGTCGGGTAGCCCAACTCGGCGAGGCGCCGGTTGAACGCCCGGTGCTCGCGGCCGTGGATGGCCTCCTGGCCGATGAACCCGCGCATCTCCTGGGCGAGGACCGGATCGGAGACCTCGCCGCGGAAGTTCCGCACGGAGCGGACGAAGAAGTCCTCCCCGTCGGGGAAGACCGACGACAGGCAGGCGGCGATGTGGCTGGAGAGCAGGTCGCCGTCGGCGCCGAAGTGGCGGGGGACCTCCCGGAGGGAGTCCTCGAAGGACATCCGGCGGGTGGTGATGGGCGACACGACGCTGGGGGATGCGGCGGGCATGGGGCCTCCTCGAAGGACGAGAGGTGAAACGTAGTGACGGATTCGTTGCACCGCAACCTTCGCCGCCACGCCCGGCACCCCCTACCCACGGCGGCACGAAGCCCGGTGGCGGCCGGTCTGTCGGGCGTGACGAGACGTTGCCCGGCGGATGTCGCGCGCCGCTACTGTCGCCGCCGATCACCGAGCGCTCAGGAGCACGCATGGACTTCGACCTGCCAGGTGCCGATCACCCCGACCGCAAGGCGGTCCGGGAGTGGTTGGCGGAGCATCCCGAGCCGACCGGGCGCCAGCTCGCCGAGGCCGGCTACGTGGCACCGCACTGGCCCGGCCCGTGGGGCCTCGACGCCGACCCGATCCAGCAGCTGGTCATCGACGACGAGCTCAAGCGCGCCGGCGTCCGTCGCCCGATGAACCCGATCGGCATCGGCTGGGCCGGGCCGACCATCCTGCACGCCGGCACGCAGGAGCAGAAGGACCGCTACCTCATGCCGCTCCTCGCCGGCGAAGAGGTGTGGTGCCAGCTGTTCTCCGAGCCCCAGGCCGGGTCCGACCTGGCCAACCTCGGCACCCGAGCGGTGCGCGACGGCGACGAGTACGTGGTGAACGGCCAGAAGATCTGGACGTCGCTGGCCCAGTTCTCGACCTACGGCATCCTGATCGCCCGCACCGACCCCGACCAGCCCAAGCACCAGGGCGTGTCGTACTTCATCTGCCCGATGGACACCCCGGGCATCGAGATCCGCCCGATCATCGAGATGACCGGCGGGCACACCTTCAACGAGGTGTTCCTCACCGACGTCCGCCTCCCGGCCGAGAACCTGGTCGGTGACGAGCACCACGGCTGGTCGCTGGCCAAGGTCACCCTCGGCAACGAGCGGGTGTCGCTGTCCTCGGGCGGCGCGCTGTGGGGCATGGGCCCCACGGCGGAGGACCTGCTCGACATCGTCCGGGCCAACGGCGGGGTGGACGACCCGCTCCTGCGTCAGCGGCTCGCCCAGCTCCACATCGAGTCCGAGCTGCTCCGCCTCATCCGCATGCGCACCGTCACCGCGGCGATCAAGGGCCGCCAGCCGGGGCCGGAGGCGTCGATCCGCAAGGTGATGGCCGACGAGCACGGCCAGCACATCATGGAGCTGGCCAAGGACCTCGCCGGCGCCGACGGCGTGCGCTCCGACGTCGGCCCCTTCGGCGGTGAGCCCGACATGTGGACCCACGGGTACCTGTTCGCGCCGGCCCTCACCATCGGCGGCGGCACCGGCGACGTGCAGCGCAACATCATCGGGGAGCGGGTGCTGGGCCTGCCCCACGACGTGGACGCCGAGCAGGGGTTGACCTGGGCGGAAGCGCGGAGGCGATGACCGCGCCCGACCACGACGTCGTCGTCGTGGGCGCCGGCTTCGCCGGCCTCTACCAGCTGCACCACCTGCGCCGGCTCGGACTGCGCGTCACCCTGCTCGAGGCCGGCACCGGCCTGGGCGGCATCTGGTACTGGAACTGCTACCCCGGCGCCCGGGTCGACTCCCACGTGCCGCTGTACGAGTACTCCGACCCCGCCGTCTGGAAGGACTGGTACTGGGACGAGCGCTTCCCCGACTGGCAGGCCCTGCGGCGCTACTTCGACCACGTCGACCAGGTGTGGGGCCTGCGCGACGACATCCGCTTCGAGACCCGCGTGGCCGGCGGCAGCTGGGACGAGGACGAGCGGTGCTGGGAGCTGCACACCGACAGCGGCGACACGCTGCGCACCCGGTTCGTGGTGCTGTGCACCGGCTTCGCGGCCAAGGCCTACGTGCCCGACATCCCCGGCCTCGACACCTTCGCCGGCGAGTGGTCGCACACCGCGCACTGGCCCCAGGGCGGCGTCGACCTCACCGGCCGCAACGTGGCCGTCATCGGCACGGGCGCCAGCGGCGTGCAGGTGGTGCAGGAGGCGGCCCGGGTCGCCGACCACGTCACGGTGTTCCAGCGGACGCCGATCCTGGCGCTGGCCATGCACCAGCGGCGCCTGACCCGGGAGGAGCAGGACGGGGCCAAGGCCGAGTACCCGGCGATCTTCGAGCGGCGCACCCAGACCAACAGCGGCTTCGCCTACCCCGAACACGGGGTGAACACCTTCGACGTCTCCGAGGCCGAGCGCCTCGAGACCTACGAGCGGCTGTGGCAGGAGGGCGGGTTCGCGTTCTGGGCCGGCGGCTACTCCGACCTGCTCCTCGACGAGGTGGCCAACCGCACCGCCTACGACTTCTGGCGGGGCAAGGTCCACGAGCGCGTGCACGACCCCGCCGTCGCCGAGATCCTGGCGCCGGCCGAGCCGCCCCACCCCTTCGGCGTGAAGCGCCCGTCGCTCGAGCAGTGGTACTACGACTCGTTCAACCAGGACAACGTCGACCTCGTCGACCTGCGGGCCACCCCGATCGAGGCGATCACGCCCACCGGCGTGCGGACCGCCGAGGGCGAGCACCCCTGCGACCTGCTGGTGCTGGCCACCGGCTTCGACGCCGTCACGGGCGGCCTGGTGAGCATCGACCTGCGGGGCCGTGACGGCGAGACGCTGCGCGACCACTGGGACGGTGGGGTCCGCACCCACCTCGGCCTGGCCAGCCACGGCTTCCCGAACCTGGTGTTCCTCTACGGCCCCCAGAGCCCGTCCGGGTTCTGCAACGGACCGACCTGCGCCGAGACGCAGGGCGACTGGGTCGTCGACCTGCTCACCCACCTCCAGGACACGGGCACCACCCGCATCGAGGCCACGGCCGAGGCCGAGGAGGAGTGGCGCGGCATGGTCCACGCCATCGCGGGGATGACCCTGTTCCCCCGGGCCGACTCCTGGTACATGGGCGCCAACATCCCAGGCAAGCCCCGGGAGATGCTGAACTGGCCGGGCGGCCTGCAGCTGTACCTGGCGTCGTGCCGCGAGGCCGCCGCCGCCGGCTACCGGGGCTTCGAGCTCGACGGCGCGGGATGAGGGGCGAGGGGACCGTGCAGACGATCGACATCGACGGCGTGGGGCTGCGATACATCGAGGCCGGGAGCGGTGGGACGCCGATCGTCTTCGTCCACGGCTGGAGCTGCGACCTCACGTTCTTCGCGCCCCAGGCCCGGCAGTTCTCGGAGAGCCGACGCTGCGTGAGCGTCGATCTCCGTGGTCACCACGGCCTCGACGCACCGGAAGGAAGCGCCACCATCCCGACGCACGCGGCCGATGTGGTCCGCCTGTGCGAGGGGCTCGGCATCGACCACCCCGTCATCGCCGGGCACAGCATGGGAGGCGCCATCGCGCTCGAGATCGCCGCCTCGAACCCCACGTTCCCGGCCGCGCTGGTGCTGGTCGATCCGGCGTTCCCGGTTTCGAAGGACGTGATCCCCTTCATGGAGGCCTTCGTGGAAGAGCTGGAGGCACCCGGGTACCGGACCGCGGCCCGCGACTTCGTCGAGCAGGCGATGTTCATGCCGAGCGACGACGAGGTCGTCAAGGATCAGATCATCGAGGCCATGTTGGGCACGCCGCAGCACGTCATGGTCTCCGAGATGCGGTCGGTCGTCGAGTTCTCCACTCGCCCGGCCCGCACCTGGACGCTGCCGGTCCTCAACATCGTCGCCGGGCAGCCCGTCGCTGATCACGCGTCCCTCGGGCTGCGCTGCACCAACCTGGAGACGACCAGCACGCCCGGTGTGGGGCACTTCAACCAGCTCCTCGCGCCCGACGTGGTCAACGAAGCGATGGAGAGGTTCCTGGCGCGCCTGTGAGCCGGGTCACCGCGCCGGGTCGAGCAGCACCGGCAGCGAGACCGGGCCTCGGAACGGGTCGACCGTCCACGGCAACTCGGACGCGTCGGCCGTGATGGCCATGCCGGGGAAGCGTGCGGCAAGGTCCCGGAGGGAAACGGTCAGGACCAGCTTGGCGAGGTTGGCGCCGAGGCAGTAGTGGGCTCCCGCCCCGAACGCGTACTGGCGCCCGACCGGCCGGTGGACGTCGAACTCGTCAGGCTCGTCGTAGAGCTTCGGATCTCGGCACACGGCGTCCAAATTCAACAGCGCCGCCTGGTACGCCCGCAGCGGGGTCCCACGGACCTCGGTGTCGGTGGTCGAGAGACGGGCGACGTTGGGAGACGGCGGCGTGAACCGGAGGCACTCGGCGACGGCGGTGGGCGCGCTTCCCGGTGGGTCTGCGACCAGTGCCTGCCAGGCGTGGGGATGGGCGTGCAACGTCAGCACGGCGGTGGTCAGCGCCTTCGCAGTTGCGTCGAGCCCGCCGAACAACAGGTTCGCGGCCAGCGCGCGTATCTCGAACGCGCTCAAGCCGGCCGAGTCGTCCCGGAGCAGGTCGTCCAGGATGCTCCCCGGCACCACGCGACCGTCGCTGATGATCGACTCGATGCTCCTCATCAGGTCGACCGCGCTCTGCTCGGTGTCGGCGACGGTCTCGGGGTCGGTCATGATCCCGAACGCGCGCACGACCCTCAGGGCCAGCGGAGCGAGCGATCCGGCGTCGTCCTCGGGGATGCCGATCAGGGCGCACGCGGCGAGCGCCGGCAGGGGGACCGCGTAGGCGTCCCACAGGTCGACCGTGGCGCGCGGGTCGATGGCCGACAGGAGCTGATCCGAGCAGCGCTCGACCTCCGGTCGCAGGCGCTCGACCGCCTTGGGCGTGAACCGCGCCGACACGGCCCGCCGGATCCGCTGGTGGTCCTCGCCGTCCTTGCCGAACATGAGCTGTGACCAGAGGTCGTGCAACGGGCCCGCCTCGACGCCCGACAGCCCGAGGAGCGCCATCGCGATGGCGGCTCGGAAGTCGGGCGAGGTGAGCAGGTGCTCGGTGTCCTCGGCGGTGAGGAAGTCGAGGTACCCACCAGCGGGATCAGTGAGGACCTCGTGACCGTCCGCCCGCAGACGGTCGGTCAGCTCCTTCGCCGCCATCGGGTCGTGCAGGTCGCGGTCGTGGACCGATGGCCGCGTGCCGGTCCTCGCGCTGAGACACAGCGCTGCACACGTCTCGCCCGAAGCGCTACGGTCGTGCGCGCAGCACCGCTCGGGGGACCGGTGCTGCGGTGTCGGTCCGCACCGCGGGTCGACGTCCCCAGAACCCGATCCTCCAGTCCCGCAGGGGGTTCGAAGGTGCCGACGCAGCCGTTGTCCGATGTGAGGGTCCTGGAGCTCGCCGGCGGCGTCGCCGGCTCCTACGCCGCCAAGCTGTTCGCCGACCTCGGCGCCGACGTGATCAAGCTCGAGCCGCCGGGCGGCGACCCCGTGCGCCTGGCCGGGCCGTTCCCCGACGGGCAGGCCGACCTCGAGCAGGGGGCGCTGCACCTGCACCTCGACACCAACAAGCGCTCGGTCGCGGTCGACATCACCACCGCGGACGGCCAGGAGCTGGTCCGCCACCTGCTGCCGTCGGTCGACGTCGTCATCGACGCCCACCCGCCCGGCACCATCGGACGGTGCGGCCTGGGCTTCGACGCCATGCGGGAGCTCCAGCCCACGGTGGCGCTGGTCCAGGTCACCCCCTTCGGCCAGGACGGCCCCTACGCCGGCTACCTGGGCGAGGAGATCGTCTACTACGCCATGGGCGGACCGATGAACTCCACCGGCGTCGACGAGCGCGAGCCGGTGAAGCTCGCCGGTGACGTCGTCCAGTACCAGTGCGGGAACATGGCCGCCACCGCGGCGATGGCAGCGATGCTGACCGCGCGGGCCAACGGCCGGGCGGTGTCGGTCGACATCTCCAACCTCGAGACCCAGGAGGGCTCGATCGACCGGCGGCTCGCCTTCCTGGTCGGCGCCGCCTACAACGGCCGCCTGGTCCGCCGCGAGGGCACGCAGCGCCTCAGCCCGGCCCCCACCGGCGTCTACCCCGTCGCCGACGGCTACGTGCAGATCATCACCATCCCGGCGTGGGTGCCGCGCATGCTGGCCACCCTCGACGACCCCGGGCTCTCGGAGCACTTCGCCACCGACGCCTGGCTGATCGACCCGGCGACGCCCGAGGTGTGCGACGAGGCGCTCTACCCGTGGCTCCTCACCCGCACCCGCCAGGAGGCCATGGAGGAGGCCGAAGCCCACAAGTGGCCGGTCACCGCCATCAACCTGCCGGTCGAGCTCCTCGAGGACCCCCACTTCACCGCCCGGGAGTTCTTCGTGGAGGTCGACCACCCGGCCGCCGGGCCGGTCCGCCAACCGGGTCCGCCGTTCCGCATGGACGACGGGTGGCGCATCCGCCGGGGCGCGCCCACGCTCGACCA
>CAZCJT010000089.1:0-8730 GCA_964498565.1 uncultured Acidimicrobiaceae bacterium | reverse complement strand
CGTGGCCGGCGACGCCTCGATCCCCGTCAGCCTCCTGGGGGTGTTCGCCGGCGTGATCGTCGCGGCCAACCTCCTCGCCGTGGGCCCCGGCGTCGTCGCCGCTCGCACCCGTCCCGCCACGATGTTGCGAGCCGAGTGATGTCGGCCGTCGAGGGCGCCCACCTCGGAACGGCGATCAGCGTGCCGGTCGCCCTGATGCTCGCCCTGCCTCTCGCGGTGGCCCATGTGCTGGCCGCAGGTGCCGCTGCTGGGCGGCGGGTGGTGGCCGTCGGCGCCGGGACGCTGCTACGTCCCGACTGATCAGCCGGTGACCGGCTGGTCGCCGAGGACGTCGAGCAGCACGCCGGGCTCGAGGTCCTCCTTGTGCACGTACCGGCGGGCTCCCGAGGACAGCGCATCGGCGGGCAGGTCGCTCTCGCGGTAGGTGGACAGCAGCACCACCCGGGTGGTCGGCGCGGCGGCGAGGATCCGACGGGTCGCCTCGATGCCGTTGATGCCCGGGAGGTTGATGTCCATGAGCACGAGGGAGGGGGCCAGCGCGGCGGCCAGGTCGACGGCTTCCTCGCCGCTCTCGGCCTCGCCGACGACCTCGAAGCCGGGCGTCAGATCGACGACCTGCCGCGCGATCGAGCGGAACGGGGCCTGGTCGTCGACGATCAGCACGGGGGTGGGCGCGGACATCCACCCGCATGGTCCCACGTCAGCGTTGCGGCGACGAGGAGGCGCGCCGGTGGAACGGCGGTGGTGCCAGCACCATCACGCCGCCTCTCCGAGGAAGAGCAGGACGGCCGCCACCCGACGGTGGACCGCCGGCTCCTCCGACAGCCCGAGCTTGGAGAAGATCGAGTTGATGTGCTTCTCGACGGCCCGGCCGGACAGCACGAGCCGCTCGGCGATCGCGGCGTTGTTCTTCCCGCTGGCGATCTCGGCGAGGACCTCGAGCTCGCGGGGCGTGAGGTGGCGCAGCGGTGAGTCGGCGGGCGTGCTGCGGACCGTCACGAGCGCCTCGACCACCTTGGGGTCGATCCACGAGCCCCCGCCCGCCACGGCGCGCACGGCGGCCACCAGCTCGTCGATGTCCGACACCCGTTCCTTCAGCAGGTAGGCGCGACCGGACGAACCGCCCTCCAGCAGGGCGAGGGCGTAGGCCGGCTCCACGTACTGCGACAGGACGACCACGCCGATGCCCGGGCGCTCGTCGCGGAGCCGGCTGGCGATCCGGACGCCCTCGTCCGTCCCGGTCGGCGGCATGCGGATGTCGGTGACGAGCACGTCGGGCTCGTGCTCGGCGATCGCGGCCAGGGTGGCGTCGTGGTCGCCGCACGTCGCGACGAGGTCGAGCTCCGCCTCCGTGGCGATCAGCGCAGCCACGCCCTCCCGCACCAGGTAGTGATCGTCCGCCAGCACGATCCGGATCGGCACCGGCCGAGCGTACCCAGACGAGAATGACGCGACGGCGACGATGTGCCCACGGCGGGTCCGGACGCCGCCGAGTGCGCCGCGCAGCTCGTCGGTTGACGAGCCTCCGACCGCGGCGTACCTGCGGGAGCGGTTCGGCCACGAGTTCCCGACCCTTCTCCCGCTGCGCTCGAACCGGGCTCGACGTGCCGTGGCGGCGCTACGACCTCGATCCCACGCCGGGGGGTACGAGGCTCACCGAGTCCTTCGAGGCCGAACGTCCCCTGGGCAAGGCCATGAGCTGGATCACGATGCAGTGGACGGGGAGCGCCGACCGGGACGCCGACCTCCACGAAGGCATGCTCGCCACGCTCTCGCGCGTCAAGGCCGCCGCCGAGTCGAGCTGAACAGGCAGGGGCTAGCATCGGCCGGCCACCAGGGGGTTGGACATGCAGCGTGCCGTGCGTGAACGGGTGATGGCCGAGATCGAGGAGTACGTCGCGTCGGCCACGACTGCGATGGCGCCGGAGGTCATGCGCAACCCGGTCGCCGAGTACGCCCAGCCGGCTCGCCTGGCCCAGGAGCACGAGCTGCTGCGGTCGGCACCGATCGTGATCGGGCACGGCGCCCGCTGCGCCGAGCCGCGGTCGTTCTTCACCGAGGACGCGGCCGGCGTGCCGGTGCTCGTCGTGCGCCAGGACGACGGGACGCTCAAGGCGTTCCTCAACGTGTGCCGCCACCGGGGCGCCAAGGTCGAGCTCGACGACTGCGGGCAGCGCAACGGCTTCACGTGCCCGTACCACGCCTGGTCGTACGCCACCGATGGCTCCCTCCGACGGGTGTCCTACGCCGAGTGCTTCGGCGACCCGGGTGACGCCGCGGCGGGGCTCGTGGAGCTACCGGTCCAGGAGCGCCACGGCCTCGTGTGGGTGGTCCTCACGCCGGGTGCCGACATCGACGTGGCCGCCCACCTCGGCGACCTCGACGACGAGCTGGCCTCCTACGGGCTCGATGGGTACGTGGTCGAGCGCGACACGCTGTTGAAGGCCGACCTCAACTGGAAGATCGTCGTCGACGGCTTCCTCGAGACGTACCACATCAAGTTCCTGCACCCCCGCACCATCGGGCCCTACATCCGCACGAACCTCACGACGTTCGAGGCGCTCGGCCCCCACGGGCGGATGGTGGCCGTGCGCGACAGCTACGACGAGGTGCTGGGCAAGTCGGCGGACGAGGCCGACCTGATCCCGCACGTCGCCGTCATCTACCAGCTGTTCCCCAACACGGTCCTGGTGTCGCAGGCCGATCACTTCGAGGCCTGGCTGGTCTTCCCGGAAGGGGACCGGCCGGAGCGTTCCGCGTCCCGCGTGATGCTGCTGGCACCGCATCCGACGCGCGACGAGGGCGAGCAGCGGATCTGGGACCTCAACTGGAAGATCCTCATGCAGACCGTCCTCGAGGAGGACTTCCCGGTGGGCGAGGCCATGCAGCAGGGCTTCGCCTCGGGCGCCCAGGACCACCTCAGCTTCGGCCGCAACGAGCCGGCCCTCCAGCACTTCCACCGGTCCCTCGCCGACGCCCTCGGCCCGCTGCCGTCCACGTCCTGAGACCCGGCTTCAGCGGAAGCGGATGCCGGGGTACCCGTCGGCGGCGCACTCGGTGATCAGCCGGCGGTACTTGGGGGTGCCACCGTTGTAGACGAGGTAGCGCATGGTGCCCTGCTCGTGGCCCTCGACGTTGGAGTTGTAGCCGGTGAACCAGCCCTGGGCCTTGCGCATGAGCATCATCCCGTACAGCTCCCGGACGTGCTGGTCCCAGGCCTCCTCGGCGTCGATCTCCGCCTCCACCTGCGTGGCGCCACGCTCCGCCGTGTGCGCCAACAGCTCCGTGCACCATTCGACGCACAGCTCGATCGCCCGGGGGAAGTTCGTCGACGCCGATGCGCTCTGGGGCCCGGTGGGCATCAGCAGGTTCGGGAAGCCCTGCGTCAGCATCCCGAACAGCGTCTTGGGGCCGGCACGCCACTTGTCCCCGAGCGCCTGCCCGTCGACGCCGCGGATGTCGATGCGGTCGTAGGCGCCGGTGACCGCGTCGAAGCCGGTGGCGTACACGATGACGTCGAGCTCGATGCTCTCCGCCGTCGTCTCGATCCCCGTGCGGGTGATCCGTCGGATCGGGGTCTCCTGGAGGTCGACGAGACGGACGTCGTCCCGGTTGTAGGTCTCGTAGTAGCGGGTCTCCATCGGCACCCGCTGGACGCCGAAGCCGTGATCCTTCGGTATCAGCTTCTCGGCGAGGCCGGGATCGTCGACGCGCTCGCGGATCTTGTCGGCGATGAACTCGGAGAGCTCGGCGTTGGCCGCTTCGTCCATGAAGGTGTCGCGGAAGTTGGCCAGCCAGATGCCGAAGCCGAGCTCCCGGTACAGTCGTTCCCACATAGCGACGCGCTCCTCGCGGGGAACGTCGAAGAACGGCCGTCGATCGGGTCCGTGGATGAAGCTCCCCGGTGTCGTGGCGCAGATGGCGAAGATCTCGTCGTAGCGGGTCTTGACCTCCGCCATCTCCTCCGGCGAGATCGGCCCGTTGTTCAGCGGTGCGCACCAGTTGGGACGGCGCTGGAAGACCGTGAGCTCGCTGACCTGCTCGGCGATCACGGGGATCAGCTGCACCGCCGTCGCCCCGGTGCCGATGACGCCGACGCGCTTGCCGGTCAGGTCGACATCCTCGGGCCAGTCGTAGGTGTGGAAGGACTCGCCCCCGAAGTCCTCCATGCCTTCGTAGCGGGGCTTCGTCGGCGCCGACAGGAGCCCGATGGCCAGCAACAGGAAGCGACAGCTCAGGTCCCGGCCGTCGTCGAGGTGGAGGTGCCACACCGATTCGGCTTCGGACCACGCCGCCCGCTCCACCGTCACCCCGAACTGCATGTGCGGGCGCAGGTCGAACTTGTCCGCCACGTAGTTGAGGTAGCGGAGGTTCTCGGGCTGGCCCGAGAACCGCTCCTTCCAGTCCCACTCCGCCAGCAGCTCCTCGGAGAACGAATAGCCGTAGGTCACGCTCTCCGAGTCGAAGCGGGCGCCCGGGTAGCGGTTCCAGAACCAGGTGCCACCGAGGTCCGCGCCGGCCTCCAGGACGGTGGCATCGACCCCTTGCTCCAACAACCGGTGCAGAGCGTAGATGCCACACACCCCGGCACCGACGACCACGACCTCGTGATGGGTCCGGTCATGTCCTGCACCGCGGTCATCGGCCCGTGCGTCCCCGTCCGACACCGGGCGGACGCTACCTCAGCTGCCCGGTGCGCGCCCGGAGGCGAGGCCCGGGTCCCTCTCGCCCCGGGCGAAGGCGTGCGATGCCCGCACCAGCGCCTCCACGACCTCCCGCTCCTGGTCGTCACGGGGGGCGTACACCATCACCGCCGTCGGTGGCAGCAGTCCCTGCCGGGCGACGGGGTGCAGCTCGGCCCACCCGGCCTCCATGGCTTCCCGGGCGAGGGGTTCGGGCAGCATCAGGTGGAGGCTCTGGTCGTCCCCCGGATGCAGGTGGGCGAACTCGTGGCCGGTCATGAACGCCTCGTCCGGACCGTCTGCTCCGAGCTCGAGCCACAGCGCCCGGGCACCGGGTACCGAGATCAGGCTCTCCTGCTCCCGGACGCCGTCGAGCGCGAACACGACCTCGGCCAACCGCTGCCGCTGGTCGAGGTCGTCGGGTTGCTGGTCGAGCTGGGTGTGCGGGTTCGTGGGCGTCGTCGTGGGCCGGGGCCCACGGCGGGGAGGCAACGTCGTCGTCGTCGTCATGGTGTCAGCATGCCGTCACGGGGGTTGAGCCAGCGCCAGTCGAGCAACACCGAGTCCTCGTCCTCGTCGAAGCGCGATCGCACCCGGCCTCGAACCGCGGTCCGGTCGCCGACACGGAGCGGGAACCAGCCGCCCCTCACGCTCGTCAGATGGGCAAGATGCAGTCGACGACGACCGGGAGCGCACGCATGCGGCAAGACCGACGGTTCCGATGCCTGGTGGTGACCGTGGTCGTCGCCCTCGTCGCCACGGCGTGTTCCGGTGGAGGCAGCGAGGAGGAGGCCGCGCCGGCGGACCCAGGCGTCACGACCCAGGGGACCGGCGAGTTCCAGCTCCTGCTCAGCACCGGCCAGGTCGACGAGACCGACGCGGATCTCGCGGTCGTCGAGGGCGATGCGCTCAGCGCCGAGGAGGTCGCGGCGATCCTCGATCGCCTGCCCCCGTTCGCCGGAGAGGAGGGCGACCAGGTCGATTTCAACCGACCGGCCGAGAGCCTCCCGCCGCCTCGGGTGGGTCGGACCGTCGACCAGCCCTTCGGCGCTTCGGGTGGGGACCAGCCGTCCCGGCCGGCGGCCGGTCCGCTCGAGGTGCTCCGCCACCAGCCTGACGGAGCGGTGGCCGTCGCCCCCTCGCTGAGCGTGACGTTCAACCAGGCGATGGTCCCGGTCGGGACGCTGGACCAGCTCGACGCCGAGGACGTCCCGGTCGAGGTCTCGCCGGCGGTCGAGGGACGGTGGCGCTGGCTCGGCACCCGGACGCTCCGGCTCGAGCACACCTCCGACGAGATCGATCGGCTCCCCGCCGCCACCGAGTACTCCGTGGTGGTGCCGGCCGGCACCGAGTCGGCCACCGGCCAAGCGCTCGCCGAGGACTTCCGGTTCACGTTCTCGACCCCGGCGCCCACCGTGGAGGCGGTCGTGCCCGGGGGCGACGTCGTCGACGTCCAGCCGGTGTTCGTCGTCACCTTCGACCAGCGGGTCGATGCCCAGGCCGTCCTCGACACGGTCACGCTGCGAGCCGGCGGCGACGACCGCTCGGTCCGCCTCGCCACCGACGACGAGATCGCCGCCGACGAGCAGGCGAGGGCCGCGGTCGAGCAGGCCCTCGACGACCGCTGGGTCGCCTTCCGACCCGCGGAACCGCTGCCGGGGGATGCGGCGATCGAGGTGCAGGTCGGCCCCGGCACGCCGTCGGCCGAGGGTCCTCGGACGACAACGGAACCGCAGTCGCACACGACCCGGACCCGCGCCCCGTTCGCCGTCAGCGGCACCGAGTGCGGCTACCAGGGCTGCCGCCCGGGTGACCCGCTGGTCATCGTCTTCAACAACCCCGTCGACCCCGACGCCTTCGACCCGGCCCAGGTCACCGTCGAGCCCGACATCGGGGCATCGGTCATCCCGTTCGACAACCGCATCGAGGTGCGGGGCGGCACCCGGGCCGACACCGCGTACGAGGTCCGGGTCTCGGGCGAGCTCCGTGACACCTTCGGCCAGACGCTCGGCGACGGCCAGACCCTCACGTTCGACGTCGGCGACGCCCGTCCCATGCTCGTGCCGTTCCCGCGCTCGGTGATCACGACCGACCCGTTCGTCGACGAACCGGTCGTGCCGATCGTGTCCACGGGCAACGAGACCCTCGACGTCACGCTCTACGAGGTGGATGCGGCGGACATCGGGAGCTACGTCTCCTACGTCCGCAACCGCCACTACGAGGACCTCCGCGGCCTCCCCGACTGGCCGGTGCTCGCCCGGCGCACCGTCCGGATCGACGAGCCGTCGGAGCTGAACGAGACCGTCCTCGACCTCGACGAGGTGATCGGCGGTGGCGGCCACGTCGTCGTCACGGTCGAGTCGAACCTCGACATGGACCCCGACGACGAGACGTACTGGAACAACCGGCCTGTCGTCGCCTGGGTGCAGGCCACCTCGATCGGTGTCGACGCCGTCGCCGACCATGACCGTCTCGTCGCCTGGGCCACCGACCTCCAGACCGGTGGACCTCTCGACGGCGTCGAGGTGCGGCTCGGCCGGGACGCTGGCACCACCGACGGGGACGGGCTCACGTCGATCGACCTCGGCAGCGGAGACTTCCTGGTCGCCCAGCGAGGCGACGACAGCGCGGTGCTGACGGCCGACTCGAGCGGTCGCTGGCAGGCCTACGACCCCGGCGGGTCCACCCGGTGGTACGCGTTCAACGGCCGGGGGCTGTTCCGCCCCGGCGACGAGCTCGAGGTCAAGGGCTGGGTCCGGCGCCTCGAACTCGACGGCGGCGCGCGCCTCCAGCTGGTCGGGGCCGACCGGACCGTCGGCTACACGGTGCGCGACGCCTTCGGCAACGAGCTGCTCACCGGGGAGTCGGCGTTGAGCGCCCAGGGCGGCTTCGAGATCTCCGGCACGCTGCCCGACGGCGCCGCGCTCGGCGAGGCCCACATCGAGCTGCGCCTCGGTGACCAGGAGGAGCACGGCTTCCACCCGTTCCAGATCCAGGAGTTCCGCCGCCCCGAGTTCGAGGTCGTCACCGCGCCGGTCGGCACCGGTCCGCACCTGCTCACCGGGCCGGTGCTGGTCGAGGCCTCCGGCCGCTACTTCGCCGGCGGCGTGCTCCCCGACGCACCGATCACGTGGCAGGTGACCACGAGCGCCACCACCTACTCCCCGCCGAACTGGCCGGCGTTCACCTTCGGTGTCGCCCCGCCGCCATGGCTGGAGGGCGGGTTCGGTGACTCGTTCGGTCGAGGTGGCTTCAGCGAGATGACCGGCCCCGACTGCTGCATGCCGCCGCGGGAGACCGAGTCCTTCACCTACGACGCCCGGACCGACGCCGGCGGCAGCCACGTGCTGCAGATCGACTTCGCCGGCCAGAAGCCCGACGAGCCCGTCTTCGTCACCGCCAACGCCTCGGTCGAGGACGTCAACCGCCAGGCGTTCGGCTCCACCGTCGACGTGCTCGTCCATCCCGCCCGGCTGTACGTCGGGCTCCGGGGGGAGCGGAACTTCGTCCGCCAGGGCGAGCCGCTGGTCGTGGAAGCGGTGGTGACCGACATCGACGGTGCTGCGGTCCCCGACCGGCAGGTCACCGTCACCGCAGCCCGGGTCGTGGAGCAGTTCCAGGGTGGCGAGCTTGTCGAAACCGACGTCGACGCGCAGGAGTGCGTGGTGGGTAGCGAGGCGGAGGCGGTGGACTGCGAGTTCGAGACGCCGATCGGCGGCCGCTACCGCATCACTGCGGTGGTGAACGACGACGACGGTGGCTCCAGTCGCACCGAGCTGACCCGGTGGGTGGCCGGCGCCGAGGCGGTGCCGAGCCGGACGGTGGAGGCCGGGGTCGCCACGCTCGTGCCCGACGCCGCGGAGTACGTCGCCGGCGACACCGCCCGGGTGCTGGTCATCGCACCGTTCTCGGACGGCCGCGGACTGCTGACCATCAGCCGCGCCGGGATCGAGGACACCCAGGTCTTCGAGCTGGATGACGGGTCGGCGGTGCTCGACGTCGACGTGACCGACGCGCTCGTGCCGGGTGCCGACCTGCGGGTCGACCT
>CAZCJT010000088.1:0-8848 GCA_964498565.1 uncultured Acidimicrobiaceae bacterium | reverse complement strand
GCCACCCGTGGGCCATCCAGGTCATCGAGGTCGCCGGGGGGCGCATCGTCGGCCACCACAACTTCATCGGCCCCGAGCTGTTCGCCCACTTCGGCCTCCCCGACCACCTCCCGGGCTGAGGTCCCGCTCGTCGGTGCGGCCCGGGCCGGTGCCGCATCGTCCCTCCGGAGGCCGCTCACCGGACACCCTGTCGCGATGTGGCCGCGAGGGGTAGAACCATCAGGGCATGGCTGCCCTGACATCGACCCGCGACGGTGACGTCACCACCATCACCTTGACCGCGCCGGAGCGGCGCAACCCGCTGTCGACCGCCACGTTGCGCGAGCTGGGGACCGCGCTCGACGAGGCGGCCCGCTCCGACGCGCTCGCCGTGGTGCTGGCATCGACCGGTGCGGTGTGGAGCACGGGACACGACCTCAAGGAGATGGCGTCGCTCGACGAGGCGGGCCTGCGGACCCTGTTCGAGACCTGCACCGCCGTCATGCGCAGCATCGCGGCGATGCCCCAACCGGTGGTGGCCAAGGTGCACGCCCTCGCCGCCGCAGCCGGGTGCCAGCTGGTGGCCAGCTGCGACCTCGCCGTGGCCGGCGCTTCGGCCCGCTTCGCCGCGCCGGGCGGCAAGGGCGGGCTGTTCTGCCACACACCGATGGTGGCCATCGCACGCGACATCGGTCGCAAGCGAGCGCTGGAGCTGGCGCTGTCGGGTGACGAGATCGACGCCGAGACCGCGGCCGAGTGGGGCCTGGTGAACCGGGTGGTGCCCGACGGCGAGCTCGACGCCGCGGTGGACGACATGGTTCGACGGGTGACCCGGGGCTCGCGGACGTCGAAGGCGATCGGGAAGCAGACGCTCCACCAGCAGATGGACCGGGCCATGGACGATGCGTACGAGCTGGCCATCGACGTCATGGCCCGTAGCGCCGCGACGGGCGACGGAGCCGAGGGCATCGCGGCCTTCGCGGAGAAGCGACCACCGCGCTTCGCCGGCTGAACCGGCCCAAGAGCACGAACCGTCCCACACCGGCGGGAACGGCAGAGGAAATCCCTCCTCCGACGCTCATGTCCGGTGCGCGCGCTGTCGATGATGGGGGCCATGGAGGAATCGAGGGAGGGGTTCACGGGCGCGGCGTCGCGGCCAGCCGCCCGCGCCTCCACGGCGTTCCTCGGCTTCGGCATCGCGTGCTGCATCGTCGTTGCGCTCGTCGGTGATCCGCTCCGGGGATGGGTTCTCGCCGGCACCAGCGCGGCCGGCGCCGTGGCCGCCACGGTCGCCCTGCGACGGGACCCGGGCCGCTCGGAGCCGGCGTGGTTCTTCGCCATCGGCGCCTGGCTGCTCGTGCCGGCGTACGTCATCTGGTACCCGCTGACGCTGCGCTGGGACCTCGAGCTCAGCGCACCGGCGATCACCGATGCCCTGTTCCTCGCCGCCTACACGTGCTTCCTGCTCGGCCTGGCCAAGGTCATCGGGCGGCGCAGCAGCGCCGAGCGGTGGCTGGACGTGCTCGACACCCTCATCGTGGGCGTGGGCTGCGGCGTGCTGGTCTGGGTGGTCTTCATCGGCCCGTACCTGGTGGACGAGGGCATGACGTGGCCGGGCCGCCTGGTCGCCATCTCCTACACCGTGTGGAACCTGCTCCTGCTGGGCGCCATGGTGCGGCTCCTCGTCCAGGGCGGCATCTCGTCGCGTGGCGACCGCCTGCTGACGGCGTGGATCCTGGCCCAGCTCGCCGCCGACCTCGTCTATGCCGCGACCACCCTGTCGGGCACGTTCGCCGTGACCGACGGGCTGGTGACGCTGTACCCGCTGTCGTTCGCGCTCTTCGGCGCCGCCGTCCTGGACCCGACCACGACGTCGCCGCCGGCAATCGAACCCGAACGCGCCGCCCGCGGCGCCCGGCGCTTCTTCCTGGTGGTCCCTGCCGCCCTCATCGCCCCGGTCGTGCTGGTGGTGCTGGGCGTGCGCGCCGGGGACGGCGACGTCGTCGTCGTGTCGATCCTGGCCGCAGCCCTGTTCGCGCTCGTGCTGTGGCGGGTGTGGCTGCTGTTCGTCGACGTCGAGGAGCACCGCCGCACCCAGCGGCAGCTGACCGCATCCATCGAGCAGGAGCGCCGGCGCACCGTCGAGAACCAGGCGCTGCTCGCCTCCCTCAGCGAGCGACAGCTCCTCAGCGACCGGCTGTCGCGCATCCAGCGCAAGATCTCGACCCGGGCGCCGCTGCAGGAGGTGCTCGACGCCATCACCCAGGGCGCCGCCGAGCTCGTGCACGCCGACGTGGCGGCACTGCGCTTCGTCGACGAGGACGACCCGCAGTACATGGTGATCGTCTCCTCGGTGGGCGTGGGCGACGACATCGCCGAGGAGGTCCGGCGCTCACCCGTCGGCGCCGGCGTGGGGGGTCGGGCGATCGTGACCAACAGCCTGTGCATCCAGGACTCCTACGCCGGCTGGGACAACGCCATCAACCAGTTCGTCGTCGGCGGCCTCCAGACCGCCCTGGCGACCCCGGTGCACCTCGGATCGCAGCCCATCGGCAGCCTGGTCGTGGCCACGCACCAGGCCGATCGCCGCTACTCGACCGCCGAGCAGGACGCGCTCATCAGCTTCGCCGAGCACGTCAGCATCGCCCTCAACGACGCCCGCTCGGTGCGGGCCATGAACGAGGCGCTCGAGAACGCCGTGCACCAGGCCATGCACGACGAGCTCACCGGCCTGCCCAACCGGGCGTGCTTCTACGACCGGGCCGAGCAGGCGCTTCGCTCCGCGGTCCGGACCGGTACGTCGACAGCGGTGCTGCTGCTCGACCTGGACCGGTTCAAGGAGATCAACGACACGCTGGGCCACCGCTACGGCGACCGCGTCCTGCGCGCGATCGAGCCCCGCCTCGCCCCGTTGCTCCGCGGCTCGGACACCCTGGCCCGACTCGGCGGGGACGAGTTCTGCGTGCTCCTCCCGCACGTGACCGACCTCGACGATGCCATGGAGGTGGCCCGCCGGCTCACCAGAGCCCTCGAGGAACCCCTCGACGTCGACGGCATGAGCCTGGTCGTGGAGGCCAGCTGCGGCGTGACCGTGGCACCCGAGCACGGCGACACCGCCGACCTCCTCCTGCAGCGTGCCGACATCGCCATGTACGCCGCCAAACGGTCGCACCTCAGCGTCTCGGCCTACGACGACGAGCTCGACCGGAACACCCCCGACCGGCTGGCCCTGCTCGGCGAGCTGCGCCACGCCATCCCCAGGGAGGAGCTGGTGCTGCACTTCCAGCCCCAGATCGACCTCCTGACGGGAGACGTCGAGGGCGCCGAAGCGCTCGTGCGCTGGCAGCACCCCCGCCGCGGCCTGCTCGGTCCGGACGTGTTCATCCCCCTGGCCGAGGACACCGGCCTCATCCACCAGCTGACGTCGTGGGTGCTCGACGCCGCCCTCGACGAGCTGCGGGCCTGGATCGCCCTGCCCGGCGGCGTGATCAGCCCTGACTTCCGGGTCGCGGTCAACCTCTCGACCCACAGCCTCCTGGACGATTGCTTCGCCACCGAGGTCGGCGTCGCCCTGGACCGTGCCGGCGTGGCGCCGACGCGCCTGGTGCTCGAGATCACCGAGACCACCCTCATGGCCGACCCCGAGCGGGCCACCCGGGTGCTCACCACGCTGGCCGAGCGGGGCGTGCGGTTCGCCATCGACGACTTCGGCACCGGCTACTCGTCGCTGGCCTCGCTCAAGGACCTGCCGGTCCACGACCTCAAGATCGACAAGTCCTTCGTGGCTGGCATGGACGAGGGGTTCGACGACGCGGTCATCGTCCGCTCGGTCATCGACCTCGGCCACACGCTCGGGCTGCGGACCATCGCCGAAGGCGCGGAGAGCGACGAGATGCTGGCCCGCCTGGCCAACCTCGGCTGCGACAGCGCCCAGGGCTACGCCGTGGCCCGCCCCATGACCGGCCGCGAGCTCGTGAGCTGGATGCGCTCCCGCGACGCTGACGACGCCGACGACACCGATGACGCAGACCACGCCGACGACGCAGACGCGGAGGTCGTCGTCGGCTGACCCGCCCACCGACTCCGTCGGTTCGCCTCGCTCCGCGGCTGCTCGACCGCCTACACCGGCGGCAGGTTCCGGTCGAGCTCGTCCAGGAAGGCGCGGGCCGTGGCGTCTGACGGCGCCCGCCAGTCGCCGCGGGGCGACAGGCTCCCGCCACCGGACACCTTGGGGCCGTTCGGCATCGCCGACCGCTTGAACTGGCTGAAGCCGAAGAACCGCCACAGGAACTCGTGGAGCCACCGGCGGATGTGGTCGAGGTCGTACTCGTTGCGCTTCTCCTCCGGGAACCCGTCCGGCCAACCCCGCGCGTCCCGGTCCCGCCACGCGTGCCAGGCCAGGAACGCCACCTTGGACGGCGCCAGGCCCTGTCGGGCGATGTGGTGCAGGAAGAAGTCGTGCAGCTCGTAGGGCCCGAGTTTGTCCTCGGTGCTCTGCAGCGCCGGCTCGTCGGTCTCGGCATCCTCGTGGGCCGGGACGAGCTCGGGGGAGATGACGGTGCCGAGGATCGACAGGAGGATGTGGTCGGTCTCGGGGTCGAACTGCCCGGTGCGGACCGTCCAGCGGATCAGGTGCTGGATCAACGTCTTGGGCACGCCGGGGTTCACGTTGTAGTGGCTCATCTGGTCGCCGACCCCGTACGTCGACCAGCCGAGGGCGATCTCCGACAGGTCGCCGGTGCCCACGACGAAGCCACGGTTGCCGTTGGCGAGGCGGAAGAGGTAGTCGGTGCGCAGACCGGCCTGGACGTTCTCGAAGGCCACGTCGTACACCGCCTCGCCGGCGGCGAAGGGGTGGCGCATGTCGGCCAGCATCTGTCGGGCCGCGGGGCGGATGTCGATCTCCTCGGCGGTGATGCCCAGGGCCCGCATGAGCGCCCATGCGTTGGTCTTGGTGCTGTCGCTCGTGGCGAAGCCCGGCATGGTGTAGCCCAGGATCTTCGAGCGGTCGATGCCCATGCGGTCGAACGCCTTCGCCGTGACGATCAGGGCATGGGTCGAATCGAGGCCGCCGGACACGCCGATGACGACGTGGTCGCCCTTGGTGGCACGGAAGCGGGTGACCAGGCCCTCGACCTGGATGTTGAACGCCTCGTAGCAGTCGTCGTCGAGGCGCTCGGGGTCGTCGGGGACGAACGGGAACCGGGCCACGGGTCGGCACAGCGCATCCGGTGCGCCGGCGCGGTGGGCGGCGTGGTCGAACCTGATCACCCGCGTGCGGGTCTCGGGGCGCCCGTTGGCGACGGCGGCGTCGTTGAAGGTGCCGGTCCGCATCCTCTCGAGGCGGATGCGGGTCGCGTCGACGTCGGCCACCACCAGCTCGGGCTCGGTGCCGAACCGCTCGGACTGCACCAGCAGCTCGCCGAGCTCGTGCACCATGCCCTGCCCGTCCCACGCCAGGTCGGTGGTGCTCTCGCCCGGGCCGGCGGCCGAGTACACGTACGCGCTGAACGTGCGCATCGACTGCGCCGCGCACAGCAGCATGCGGTCGCGGGCCTTGCCGATGACGATGTTGGACGCCGACAGGTTGGCCAGGATGAGCGCACCCGCCATGGCGCCGGTGGTGGACGGCGGCGTCGGGGCCCAGATGTCCTCGCACACCTCGGCGCAGAAGTCGAGGCCGTCGTGGTCGGTGGCGACGAAGCGGAGATCGGTGCCGAACGGGACCGTGGCGCCGGCGACCGTGATCTCGGCCCCGACGATGCCGGCCCCGGGCGCGAACCACCGCTTCTCGTAGTACTCGCGGTAGTTCGGCAGGAACGACTTGGGGACCACGCCGAGCACTTGTCCGTGGGCGATGACGACGGCGCAGTTGTAGAGCCGCCCCTCGGCGGCGACGGGCGCACCGATCAAGAGCACCGGACGGAGGCCGGCGGAGGCCTCGACGATGCGGCTGACCGCGCCGTCGACGGCGCGGAGGAAGGCGTCCTGGAGGTGGATGTCGTCGACCGCGTAGGACGAGACGCCGAGCTCGGGGAACACGACCAGGTCGACGTGCTCGCCGTCGGCCCGGCGGGCCAGGTCGATGGTGGCGTCCGCGTTGCACTCCGGGTCGGCCACGGCCACGGCCGGCGTGGCGGCCCCGACGCGCACGAAGCCGTGCGTGGCCGGGTCGTAGAACGGGTGGCGGTCCGTCACAGGAGCTCGTCCAGCAAGGTGAGGGCGACACGCATGGACGCGATCCTGACCGGTCCGCGCCCGATCGCGCCGAACCGTTCGACGCGGTGGATCGTGGGGCCGTCCCGGCGGGCGGATGCGAAGTGGACGAGCCCCGGCTCCGGGCCGGCGTCGGCGTAGCCCGTGGTGGACACGGCCAGGTCGGCCTGGGAGTTGGCCAGCGCCCCCTCGGCCATGGCCCGGGCGACCTCCTCGCTCACCACGCCGCACCGGTCGATGTCCCGCTGGGCGAGCCCGAGCAGCTCGCACTTGGACCGCTCGCTGTAGACGACGAATCCCCGCTCGAAGCACCCGCTGACGCCGGGGACGTCGGTCAGGAGCGAGGCGATCATGCCGCCGGTGCAGCTCTCGGCGGTGGCCAGGGACAGCTCCGCCGCCGACGCCCTCTCCAGCACCTGCTGGGCCAGGCGCTCGATGTCGTCGGGGAGCATCGGCGAGAAGGACTCGGTCTCGCCACCGGGGCTGCGTTCGTCTCGGGCATCGGTCACCCGGCCACCGATACCCGGGACCTCAGCGGTCGAGTCGGGCCCGGAACCACAGCTGCAGGGCGGCGAAGTCGAGGACGGCGAGGCCCATGACCACGGCGACAACCTGGCCGAGTCCGGTCAGATCGACCGTGGCGAGCACCACGACCGTCGCCGCGATCCGGGCCAGGTCGACCACCGAGGTGACGAGCGCGGTGGCGGCGAGGTGGCGCGAGCGCATCCCGAGCACCACGTCGATGGCGAACAGGACGAGCCCGGCGGAGACCAGCCGGGTCCACCCCGCGCTGTGCAGGCCGAGCTCCTCCACGAGTCGGTCCGTCGCCACGAGGCCGAGCACGCCGCCGGCGAACGACGTCACCGCGTTGACCGACAGCACGGTGCGAAGCCGCTGGCTTGCCGTCGTCGGCGTGGTGGCGAGGGATGTGGTGATGGTCGTCATGGGTCCTCCTGGACTGGTCGGTTCGTCGCATCGTCCACCGGCGACGGGAAGGATCACCATCACCTCCGAGGTAGTGGTCGCCATGACCGCACGCCCGTACGGTTCGACCATGTCCGTCACCGCCACCCTCCCCGTCGGGGACCTGCTGCGCGACTGGCGGCACCGCCGGCGCCGCAGCCAGATGGACCTCGCCCACGACGTGGGCGTCTCGCCGCGGCACCTGAGCTTCGTGGAGACGGGCCGCTCCCGGCCCAGCCCGGAGATGGTGCTGGCCGTCGCCCGCCACCTGGAGGTGCCGCTCCGCGAGCAGAACGCCCTGCTGCTCGCCGCCGGCTACGCACCGCGCTACGGGGAGACGTCCCTCGACGACGAGGCGATGAGCCGGGTGCGCTCGTCGCTGCAGCGCATGCTCGACGCCCACGACCCCTACCCCGGTGTGGTGATCGACCGGCAGTGGGACGTGGTGCTCGCCAACCGGTCGGCTTTGGCGCTGACCGCGGGCGTGCCCGACCACCTGTTCGCCCCGACGCTCAACGTCTTCCGGCTGTGCCTGCACCCCGACGGACTGGCGGCCCGCACCCGCAACCTGGCGGAGTGGGCGGGCTACCTGCTCAACCAGATCGACCGGACCGTCCGCCTCACCGGCGATCGTCGGCTCACCGAGATCGCCGAGGAGGTGCGGGCCTACCCGACCGTCGCCGCCCTCCCCCCGCAGGCCACCGACGAGGACCCGCCGTTGCTCGTCCCCGTCGTCATCGACATGGACGGCACCGACGTCGCCATGTTCACCACCCTCACGACCTTCGGGACGCCCCGCGACGTGACCCTCGACGAGCTCGCCGTGGAGCTGTTCTTCCCCGCCGACGATGCCGCCGACGCCCACCTCCGGTCGGCCGCTTCGGGTTGACAGACCGGAGAGCCTCCGAAGCAGCGCTCAGGACCGCACGTCCGACGGCCCGCAGGTGGCGGTGACGTCGGATTCGTACGGCGGCGCGATGGGTTCGTCGTGGCGGGCCGCGCACTCGATCTCCCACGGGAGCGGCCACGGGTTGTGCCGGCAGCCCTCGACCCCGGAGCGCTCGGCGCCAGGGCCGAGGCGGAGGGTTCGGTCCGCTCGACCGGTTCGTCACCGCCGGTGCCGCACCCGAGGGCCACGACTGCGATGGCCGCGATGCCGAGACGCAGCGGACGCACCACGTTCAGCGCCTCGTCGTGGACCACCGGGACGCCCTACCCAGGACGACCTCGCTGGCGACCCGGGGTCAGCGATGTGCGCAGAACGGGTAGTGAGTCCGGGTTGCCCCCCACCGGAGGTCCCCGTGCCCACCGATCCCGATCAGCCCGGCGGCTCTGACGACCCGACCCGAGCGCACGATCCCATCGATCCGACCCGAGCGCAGGACCCGGTCGATCCGACCCGGGTGCAGCCCGGCGTCGACCCCACGCGGGCCGGTGGCGCCGCCCACACCCGGCCCGGCACGCCCCGTGCGCCGCTGGCCGACGACGTCCGTAGAGGCGAGCACGACGACGACCGGGCCCAGAAGGGTGCGTGGTGGCCGTGGGCGCTCCTGGCTGCCGTGCTGATCGCCATCGTGGTGTACGCCCTCGTCCAGGAGGGCGACGACAGCGACGACGCCGTCGGCACCACCGACCAGACCGCCGTGGCCCCGGTCGAGAGCGCGCCCGAGGACACGACCGCCGACACCAC
>CAZCJT010000087.1:0-8867 GCA_964498565.1 uncultured Acidimicrobiaceae bacterium | reverse complement strand
CGAGCACGGCGCCGGCCCCCGGATCGCGCACCCGATCCAGGTCGACGACCGGGCCGTGGGCGTGGCCACCGTCGTCAGCCCCACCGGGGTCACCGCCGAGCAGGAGGCCCACCTGGTGGAGCTGGTCCGGCTCGCCGGCGAGCGCATCAGCGAGGTCGGCTCGCCCCGGGCCGAGACGGCCATGCACCTGCTGGCCCGGGCCACGCACGAGCTGGCACTGCTCACCGACGTCCACCAGGTGGAGATCGCCGTGGCCCGGCTCGCCGCCCTGGTCGGTGACATGTCGTCGGCGATGTTCGCCCTCCCGGGCACCACGGGCCTCGACATCAAGTCGCTCCAGGGCCCGCTCGCACCGGAGCTCCGCCGGCTGAGCCCGTCGACCCTGCGTCACCTGCTCGACCACGTCGGCAGCGCGTCGAGCTGCATCGTCTCGGGCACCCGTCCCAGCGCCCGCCCCGAGATGGCCGAGCTGTCGAAGGCCGGTGCATCGTCCGTCGTCGTCCTGCCCGTGCGTTCCAGCGAGCGCGGCGTGGGCCTGCTCATGCTCGCCGACCACGCCCCCATCACGCTCGGGCTCGACTGCCGTGAGGCGCTCGAGCTTCTGGCCAGCGAGCTGGGACGGGCCCTCGACATGGTCATGCTCGTCGACGACCTGCGCACCCGCGCCACGGTCGACACCCTCACCGGTCTCGGCAACCTCAGCGCCTTCCAGGAGGCGCTGTCCACCATGGGTGCCCGGCGCCGCGGCGGCTGGGCGCTCGTGATGGCTGACGTCGACGGACTCAAGCGGGTCAACGACACCCACGGCCACCTCACGGGCGACTTCGCCCTGCGCAGCCTGGCGACCGCCCTGAACGACGTGCTGCGCTCCGAGGACCGCATGTTCCGGATCGGCGGCGACGAGTTCGCGGCCCTGCTCCAGGACGTCGACGCCGAGGGCGCCGCCGAGATCGGGCGGCGCATGTGCGAGGCGGCCGCCGCCGTGATGTCGGACTTCGGCGCCGGCCTGTCGGTGGGCATCGCCATCCCCGAGCAGGGGGAGACACCGACCGAGTTCATCGACCGGGCCGACAAGATGCTCTACGAGGTCAAGCGCCACGAGCGCGGCACCGTGCGGGTGGCGCCCCCCACCGACCGGGCGTAGGAGTAGCCCGGGCTCAGGCCTCGGTGGCCTCGTGGATCCCTTGGGCGAGGGTGTTCCACGACAGCGTGGCGCACTTGATGCGCACCGGGAACTTCACGACGCCCCGCAGGGCTTCCAGGTCGCCGAGCTTGACCTCTTCAGGGGCGTCGGCGACCTCGGTCGGGTCGAGGCCGGAGTCACCGGACTCCTCGAGCCCCTCGCCCTCGCCGTCGAGGCTCTGCTCGTGGATGGACATCATCGCCTTGAACGCCTTGGTGATCTCCTTCACCTCGGCCAGCGTCTTGCCCTTCACGGCCGCCGACATCATCGAGGCGGAGGATTGGCTGATGGAGCAGCCCTGGCCGCCGATGCGGATGTCGCGCACGGTGTCACCGTCGACGTCGACGTAGAGGACGATCTCGTCGCCGCACAGCGGGTTGAAGCCCTCGACCCGGGTGGCCGGCGGCGTCTCGAGCTCGCCCTTGTTCCGCGGGGAGCGGTAGTGGTCGAGGATGATCTCGCGGTAGAGGTCTTCGAGTCCTGGCATCGGTGGATCCTTAGAAGCTGAAGAACTGGCCGGCCGCGTCCATCGCGTCGGCGAGGGCGTCGATGTCGTCGGTGTCGTTGTAGACGTACAGCGACGCCCGGGCCGTGGCGTTGGTGCCGAGGGCCCGCATGAGCGGCTTGGCGCAGTGGTGGCCGGCGCGGACGCACACGCCGTGCTCGTCGAAGACCTGCGTGAGGTCGTGGGGGTGGATGCCCTTGTAGTCGAAGGAGAACACCCCGCCCCGGGCGGCCGGCTCGCTCGGGCCGTGGATCGTGACGTCGTCGCCGAAGCGGTCGGCGAGCGTGCGCAGGGTGTAGGCGGTGAGCTCCACCTCGTGCTGGCGCACGGCGTCCATGCCGAGGGCGGAGAGGTACTCGCACGCCGCGCCCAGCCCGACGGCCTCGGCGATCATCGGCGTGCCGGCCTCGAACTTCCAGGGCAGCTCGGTGTGGGTGAACCCCTCCTTGGTGACGTTGAGGATCATCTCCCCGCCGCCGAGGAAGGGCGGGGTCGCGTCGAGGATCTCCTCGGTGCCGTAGAGGACGCCGATGCCGGTGGGCCCGAGCAGCTTGTGGCCGGTGAAGGCGACGAAGTCGGCGCCCCACGCCTGCACGTCGGTGCCGATGTGGGGCACGTGCTGGCTGGCATCGACCACCGCGATGGCGCCAGCCGCATGGGCCCGGGCGACGAGGTCGGTCACCGGCGTGACGGTGCCGAGCACGTTCGACATCGCCGTGAACGACAGCACCGCGGCGCCGTCGAGCACGCGGTCGAGGTCGGTGAGGTCGAGCTGGCCGTCGGCGGCGACCGGGATCCAGCGCAGCTCGATGCCGACGGCCTCGGCCAGCTGGTGCCAGGGAACGATGTTGGCGTGGTGCTCCATCTCGGTGAGCACGACGGCGTCGCCGGCCCCGAGGTGCTTCGTGCCCCACGCCCGGACCACGAGGTTGAGCGCCTCGGTGGCGTTCTTGGTGAAGACCACGTTCCGGTCCGACAGGGCGCCGATGAACTGGCGCACGATGCCGCGTGCGCCCTCCAGCGCCTCGGTCGCCTCCTGGGCGATCAGGTACGTGCCGCGGTGCACGTTGGCGTTGGACCGCTCGTAGTAGGCGTCCATGGCGTCGAGCACCGACTGGGGCTTCTGGGAGGTGTTGGCCGAGTCCAGGTAGACGAGCCGACCGCCGCGGATGTCGCGCGACAGGATCGGGAAGTCCTTGCGGATGCGGGCGACGTCGAGGGAGGGGGCCCCGGTCCCGGTCATGCGTCGACCCCGCGGAAGGCCTCGTAGCCCTGGGCCTCGAGCTGCTCGGCGAGCTCCATGCCGCCGGAGGCCACGATGCGACCGTCGACGAGCACGTGGACGCGGTCGGGGTGCAGGTGCTCGAGCAGGCGCTGGTAGTGGGTGATCAGCACGACGCCGAGCTCCGGTCGGGCGGTGCGGACCTCGTTCACGCCCTTGGCCACGACCTGGAGGGCGTCGATGTCGAGGCCGGAGTCGGTCTCGTCGAGGATGGCGACCTCGGGCTCGAGGATGGCCATCTGCAGGATCTCGTTGCGCTTCTTCTCGCCCCCGGAGAAGCCCTCGTTGAGGTACCGGTCGGCGAAGGACGGGTCCATCTCGAGGCGCTCCATCCACTCCATGATCGACAACCGCAGCTCGAGCACCGAGAGGTCGATGCCCTTGCGGGCCGACAGCGCCTGGCGCAGGAAGTTGATGACCGACACGCCGGCGATCGACTGCGGGTACTGGAACCCGAGGAACATGCCGGCCTTGCCCCGGACGTCGACGTCCCAGTCGGTGATGTCGTCGCCCCGGAGGCGGATCGTGCCGGCGGTGACCTCGAACTCGGGGTTGCCGAGGAGGGTGTTCGCCAGCGTGGACTTACCGGACCCGTTGGGGCCCATGATGGCGTGGACCTCGCCGGGCTGGACCGTGAGGTCGATGCCCTTCAGGATCTCGATCTGCGACTCGCCCGCCGGAGCCTCAGCGACCCGAGCGTGCAGGCCGTCGATCTCGAACAGGGGGGCGGTGGGGGCTGCCATGCCGCCAGTCTATTACCACTATCGCCGTAGTGATAATGGGTGTGACGAGCGTCTTCGCGACGTCCTCAGACGTCGTGGCCGCGGTCCTTGGCCGGCTCGGCGGGGGTGCCCTCGGTGTCGGAGCTCTCGGAGCCGTCCTTCAGCCCGCGCTTGAACTCGTTCTGCGCCTGGCCGAGGGATCGGGCCAGCTTCGGCAGCTTGGCCCCGCCGAACAGCAGCAGGATCACGATGAGGATGATGATGAGCTCTGGTCCCTGAGGCACGCCGCCACGGTACCGCAGCGCCGGAGGGGTCCGTCCGGCGGAGGGCTGCTTCCCGTGGACGGGTGCGTGAACGTCACGCGAACGTCACCGGTACGGCACCGGGTCGGCGTGACGACGTTCCGTACGCTCCTGCGATCGTCGGCGGGCGAGCTGGGGAGGTTCGGATGTCGAGAGCGAGGTCGCGGCTGCTGGCCGTGCCCATGGTGGTCGCACTGCTGCTGGGCCTGGGGCCGTCGGCCTCGGGCGACCACGAACCGGGGTGGCAGCTGCTGGCCCGGGACGTGCTGTGGGACGGCGTGGAGTTCACCATCGTGCAGGAGCCCGCGCCCGTGCGCACCCACGTACTCCACGTGCACGCCGGCGCGCCGGTGCGGGTCAAGCCGATCGTGTCGGCCGGTCGGATCGGCAGCACGCGGGAGACGGTGGGGTCGATGTGCACCCGCGCTGGCGCGATCGGCTGCATCAACGCCGCCTTCGCCACGTGCCCCTCCTGCCACATGCCCCACGGGGCCGTGGTGCGCAAGCACGTGTTCGTTCAGTCGCCGACCGACCACCAGTACCAGCTGAAGATCCAGGACGGCCGGATGCAGACCGGGCCGATCCCGTGGTCGGCGCGCCTCGAAGCGTTGCGGCCCTCCGGGACGGAGGTGCTGCCGATCACCGGGGTGAACGTCGGCACCCGACGGGACCAGATCACCCTCCACGACCACAACTTCGGCCCCCGCACCGGGTCCCCGGCTGGCACCGTCGAGCTGGTCATCAGCCGGCCCACGCCGCTCTGGACCGGCGGGGTCCGCCAGCGCACCCCCATCATCCGCCTGGAGACGGCCGGCAACGCCGAGATCCCCCGGTGGGGTGCCGTCGTCAGCGGGTCCGGCATGGGCGGGCACGTGCTGTGGGCCTTCGCCATGGCCAACGGGAACGTCCCCCTCGACCTCGTCGTCGACTCCCCGCGAGGGCTCGAGATGGCGGTGTCCGGCCACCCGACGCTGCTGGAGGGCGGGCAGCCGACGGTGCTCGACCCGGCCGACGGCAAGGTGACGAACCTGCACCCCCGCACGCTGGTCGGGTGGGACGACGTCGGGAACATGTGGTTCGTGGTGGTCGACGGCCGCCAGGCCCACAGCCGCGGGCTCACCCTCCACGAGTCACGCGACCTGCTGGTGCGCCTCGGCGCCACCCACGGGATCAACCTCGACGGCGGTGGGTCGTCGACGATGGTGACGTCGTGCGCCCAGGGATGGTGCCTGCGCAACCGGCCGAGCGACGGACGCCAGCGAGCCGTCCCGGTCGGGCTCGCCATCGTCCCGCCCGAGAAGTGGTGAGTCGCCCGGGGTCGGCTCAGACCTCGCTGTCGCGCAGGTCTTCCTTCCACGCCCGGAACCGGTCGTGCACCGTGCCGCTCGGGCCGGTGCCCTCGGCGGAGCCGTCCGGGAACAGGCGCAGGGTGTAGGCGCGGCCGAGGTCGTCGCGGTGGGCGGCCCAGTAGCGGGCGTCGCCCTTCGACGCCGGCCCGGCCCGCCACAGGATCCACGGGCCGATCCGCCGCTTGTACTCGGCGACCGGGGTCCCGGGGAGGTCGTCGCCGAGCGTGAGCAGGCTCGTCGGTGCCTCGGCCCAGGCGGTGGCCGGGATGTTCCGGTCGCGGATCGGCGTCGGTGGGAGGTCCCCGGTGTGGACCGGCGTGTGGTCCGTGGGACGCTCGTCGTAGGGGAGGGCGTCGGTCACCGGGCTCACCAGCCCCGGTCGATCCACTCCTGGAGGTGCGGTCGTTCGGTCCCGATGGTGGTGTCGTCGCCGTGGCCGGGCAGGACGATGGTCTCGGGCGGCAGCGTGAACAGGCGCCGGTCGAGGGAGGCGATGATCGTGTCGAAGTCGCCGCCCTCGAAGGAGGTGTTGCCGGGGCCGCCGGGGAACAGCGTGTCGCCCGAGAACACGATCGGCGCACCCTCGAGGCGGAAGCTCATCGACCCGGGCGTGTGGCCGGGGGAGTGGATGGTGTGGAGGCGGAGCCGGCCGAGTTCGATGACCGACTCGTCCTCGAGGATCTCGTCGTAGGCAGGGAGCATCGCAGCGTCCTCGGCGGTGACGTGGACGCTGTACCCGGCGTCGCGGAGCTCGGGCACCGCCTGGATGTGGTCCCAGTGACCGTGGGTCTCGATGACCGTGCGCACGCCGAGGGCCCGGCAGAGCTCGAGGAGGCGCTCGTGTTCGTTGGCGGCGTCGATGAGGAGGGCCTCCCCGGTCTGCTTGCAGCGCACGACAAACACGTTGTTGTCCATCGGGCCGACCACCACCTTGTGGATCTCGGCCGCCGTGTCCTCCCAGTGCAGCGTGCTCATGCCACCACCCTAGGACTGCACGCCGCGGCTCAGAGGTCCTCCCGGGGGGCGACCACCTCGAAGCCGAGGCCGTCGGCGGCCGGGATCTGACGGCGGTCGAAGGTGAGGTACCGGACCGGCGCCGGGAGGCGCTCGGCGGCGGCGAGGTGGATGGCGTCGGTGGACCGCACCCGGAAGGTGGCCCCGATCTCGACGGCACGGGCGAGGCAGCGGTCGTCGACGGGAACCACGTGGAACCGCTCCCAGTCCGCATGCAGCGCCGCCCACAGCGACGAGTGCTGTCCCGGCGTGATGGCCACTGCGTGCATCGCCTGGAGGGTCTCGGTCCGGGCGAGCGCGGAGGCGCACCAGGTGGTCGACTCGGCCATCGCCTCGGTGACCAGTCCGTGGCCGCTGGTCCGGACGTAGCGTCGGAGCAGGGCCGACGTGTCGATGGCGAGCAGCGTCACCCTCGCCCCCGGAGCTCGGCCAGGACGTCGTCGATGCGGATGTCGACGGCAACGTCGAGCGGCTTCGGTTCGGTCGCGGGGTGCATGCGCTGCGGTGGCTGCACGAGCCCGGTGGCCACCAGGTCGTCGAGCGTCGGCGTCCCCGTCGGCTCGATGGGGCCGAGCTGGGCGGCAGGCACGCCGTCGACGGTGATGACCATGCGCTCACCACCCGCCGCCCGGCGCAGCACCGCGGCCACGTTGTTGCGCAGCTCCCGCACCCCGATCGCCTCCACCCCGCCAGGTTACGCCGCCCGTAGCACCGGTGTACACCAGCGGGCTTGAAGCGGGAGCAGAGCGCCCCTACCTTGACCGTCCAGTCAAGGCGCCCACCCGGGCGCACCGTCGACAGGGAGACCCCACGTGAACTTCGCCTTCTCCGAAGAGCAGGAAGAGCTGCGGAACATCGTCCGCTCGTTCCTCGACAACAAGTCGTCCGAGGCCACCGTCCGTGAGCTGATGGAGACCGAGAACGGCTTCGACGACGCCGTCTGGTCCCAGATGGCCGAGCAGATGGGCCTGCAGAGCCTCATCGTCCCCGAGGAGTACGGCGGCTCCGGCTACAGCTACGTCGAGCTGTGCGTGGTGCTCGAGGAGATGGGCCGTCGCCTGCTCCCCGCCCCGTACTTCTCCACCGTCGTGCTCGGCACCAACACCATCCTCCACAGCGGCGACGACGCCGCCAAGCAGGAGCTGCTGCCCGCCATCGCCTCCGGCGAGACCAAGGCCACGCTGGCGCTCACCGAGTCCAACGGCCGCTGGGACGAGTCCGGCATCGAGGCCACCGCCACCAAGTCCGGCGACGGCTACGCCATCACCGGCGAGAAGATGTTCGTGCTCGACGGCCACACCGCCGACCTGATCATCGTCGCCGCCAAGTCCGACGCCGGCACCTCCCTGTTCACCGTGAAGTCCGACGCCTCGGGCCTCACCCGCGAGGCGCTGTCCACCATGGACCAGACCCGCAAGCAGGCCAAGCTGACCTTCGCCGACACCCCGGCCCAGCTCCTCGGCACCGAGGGCAAGGGTTGGGACGTGCTGTCCACCGTCCTCGACCTCACCGCCGTGGCCCTCGCCGCCGAGCAGGTCGGTGGCGCGCAGTTCGTGCTCGAGATGGCCGTCCAGTACGCCAAGGATCGCGTCCAGTTCGGCCGGCCCATCGGCTCGTTCCAGGCCATCAAGCACAAGTGCGCCGACATGCTGCTCGAGGTCGAGTCGGCCAAGTCCGCTGCCTACTACGCCGCCTGGTGCGCCGCCGAGATGAACGACGAGCTGCCCTCGGTGGCCTCGCTCGCCAAGGCGTACTGCTCCGAGGCGTACTTCCACGCCTCGGCCGAGAACATCCAGATCCACGGTGGCATCGGCTTCACCTGGGAGCACCCGGCCCACCTCTACTTCAAGCGGGCCAAGAGCTCCGAGCTGCTGTTCGGCGACCCGACGTACCACCGCGAGCTGCTCGCCCAGCGCATCGGCATCTGACGGATCGCCGGCTGCGGCCGGCGCGAGGCCTGATCGAGGGGGCGCCGCACGGCGCCCCCTCGTCGCGTCCGGATCCTGGGCGACGATTCGTCGACGAATCGGTGCGTGGTTCTGTAGAGCCGACGAATCGTCGACGAATCGTCCCCCACTCGTTCGAACAGGCCGTGAAGGATCCCGGGGTCCGCGACGTCCAAGGGGGTGATGCAGATGACCGACGACCCCCTCGTGGGGAGGCCCCGCCGGCGTGATGCCCGGGACGAGCGCCTGGTCGAGGCGGCCCGCCTCGGCGACCACGCCGCCTTCACCACGCTCCTGCGGCGCCACGACGACCAGATGCGGGCCCTGGCCGGGTCGGTGCTGCGTGACCGCACCGCCATGGACGACGTCCTCCAGGACGCCTACCTGAAGGCGTACCGGAACCTCGACCGGTTCCGGGGCGACGCCCGCTTCAGCACCTGGCTGCACCGCATCGTCTACCACGCCTGCCTCGACCACATCCGGCGCGGGCGGGACGTGGTCGCCCTCGCCGACGAGGCCGAGCCGCCCGCGCCCGGACGCCAGCAGGGCGACGTCGACGAGCGC
>CAZCJT010000086.1:0-8868 GCA_964498565.1 uncultured Acidimicrobiaceae bacterium | reverse complement strand
AGGCCGCGGCCGACCTCGTGCGGCGCTGGCTGGCCGGCGAGGCCGACCTGGTCGAGGACGCAGCGGTCGACGACATCACCCTCGTCACCGGCGCCGACTGGCAGGGTCTGCGCACCGAGCCCCTGCCGGCGCCGGAGCCAGCCGACACCAGCACGACGCTGCCCCGCGCACCGACCACGCTCGACGATGACGCCGAGACGACGACGACCGTGCTCGGCTCGGTCAGCGGCGCCATCCCGGACGACGTGGTGTGCGGGTGACGCTGGTAGACACGCCGGCATGAAGGGGATCGTCCTCGCCGGCGGGAGGGCGACGCGGCTGGGTCCGGCGAGCCGGGCGACGTCGAAGCAGCTGATGCACGTCTACGACAAGCCGCTCGTCTACTACCCGATCTCCACCCTGCTCCACGCTCGCATCAACGAGATCCTGGTGGTCTCGACGCCGGAGCAGATCCCCGCCTTCGAGGCGCTGCTGGGCGACGGGTCGCAGTGGGGTTGCTCGTTCTCGTACGCCGTGCAGACCGAGCCGCGGGGCCTGGCCGATGCGTTCATCGTGGGCGAGGAGTTCATCGCCGGCGACGACGTGGCCCTCATCCTCGGCGACAACATCTTCTACGGCTACGGGTTGGGCGAGCAGCTGCAGCGGTTCACCACGCCGCACGGTGCGGTCGTGTTCGGGCTTTGGGTGCCGGACCCGGAGCGCTACGGCGTGCTCGACCTGGCGGCCGACGGGTCGGTGCGGGCGATCCTGGAGAAGCCGGCGCAGCCGCCCTCGCCGTACATGGTGCCGGGCCTGTACTTCTACGACGGCTCCGTCGTCGACGTGGCCAAGCAGATCGAGCCGAGCGAGCGGGGGGAGATCGAGATCACCGACGTGAACAACCACTACCTGTCCGAGGGACGGCTCGAGGTGTGCCGGTTGCCCTTCGCCACCGACTGGTTCGACGTCGGCACCTTCGACGCCATGCTCGACGCCCAGGCCTGGGTCGCCGGGCTCCAGCGCCGCAAGGGCCTCCTCATCGGCTCGCCAGAGGCCGCCGCCTACCGGGAGGGGTTCATCGACGCCGAGGCACTGGCCGAGCTGGCGGCTGCCGCCCTGCACGGCGGGGACCTGGCCAAGAGCGGCTACGGGGAAGCGCTGCTGCGGGTGCTCAGCTTCGAGGAGGCCGACGCCGTCGCCGAGGGCACGGCGTGAGCGTGGTCCCGATGTCGGTGGCCACCACGGCCATCGACGGCCTGTGCGTGCTCACGTTGAAGCAGATCGGTGACGAGCGGGGCACGATCCGCGAGTTCTACCGGGAGTCGGCGTTCGTCGAGGCCGGCCTCCCGTCGCTCGGACCGTGGGTGCAGGTGAACGTCACCGAGACCCACCGTGGCGCGGTGCGGGGCATGCACGGCGAGGACATGACCAAGCTCGTCGCCGTGGTGGCGGGTCGGGCCCACGGCGCCTACGTCGACACCCGTCCGGGGTCGCCGTCGCACGGCGTGGTGGTGGAGGTCGACCTCGCCGTCGGCACCCAGGTGCTCGTGCCGGCCGGCGTGGCCAACGGGTTCCAGGCGGTGGAGGACGGCACGCAGTACCTCTACTGCTTCGATGCCGAGTGGGTCCCGGGCATGGCCGGCACGGCGATCGCCCCGCTCGACCCCGCGCTCGGCATCGCCTGGCCGCTCCCGGTGGATCCCGACGACCCGGCCCAGCTCTCGGTCAAGGACCGCGACGCCCCGGGCTGGGTTCGGGACGTGAGCGGATAGCTCACGTCCTCGTGGAGATCGGTCTGGCGGCTTCGCCGCCGTAGGGCACCGTGCCCATGGGTCGCCTCGCCTGCCGGCTCGGCTCCTTTAGCCTCCGGGCCGTGCGGATCCTCGTCACCGGCGGCGCCGGCTTCATCGGCTCGAACTACGTGCGCTGGGTGCTCGCCAACACCGACGACTCCGTCGTCGTCTACGACGCCCTGACCTACGCCGGGAACCTCTCGACGCTCAAGGACGTCGACGACGACCCCCGGTACGGCTTCGTCAAGGGCGACATCTGCGACCCCGGCACCCTTGTCGACGCCATGCGCGGTTGCGATGCCGTCGTGCACTTCGCGGCCGAGAGCCACGTCGACCGCTCGATCGAGGGCAGCGACGACTTCGTCATCACCAACTGCTTCGGCACGAACGTCGTGATGGACACCGCCCGCCGGCTCGGCATCGAGCGGGTGGTGCACATCGGCACCGACGAGGTGTACGGCTCGGTGGAGGTTGGCTCGTCCAAGGAGGGCGACCCGCTCGCGCCCCGCTCGCCCTACAGCGCGTCGAAGGCCGGCTCGGACCTGCTCGCCCTCAGCTACCACGCCACCCACGGCCTCGACGTCCGGGTCACCCGCTGCACCAACAACTTCGGCCCCTACCAGTACCCCGAGAAGGCCCTCCCACTGTTCACCACCAACCTGCTCGAGGGCCGGCCCATCCCGCTGTACGGCGACGGCCTCAACGAGCGGGACTGGATCTACGTCGACGACCACTGCGCCGGCGTCCACCTCGTGCTCACCGACGGGATCGCGGGCGAGATCTACAACATCGGTGCCGGCAACGAGACCCCCAACCGCATCCTCGTCGACAAGCTCCTCGCCCTCACCGGTCGTGACGAGTCGCTCGTCACCTACGTCGAGGACCGCCTCGGCCACGACCGCCGCTACTCCGTCGACGTCACCAAGATCACCGAGCTCGGCTGGCGGCGGCAGCGCACGCTGGACGAGGCCCTCGAGGCCACGGTGGCCTGGTACCGCGACAACGAGTGGTGGTGGAAGCCGCTGCGGGACGGGACCGCACCCTGATGCGGGTGCTCGTCACCGGTGCGGGGGGCCAGCTCGGGGTCGACGTGGTGCGGCACTGGGAGGCGCAGGGCGACGACGTGGTCGCCCTCGACCGCCGCGCGCTCGACGTCTCCGACCGTGCGGCGGTCGATGCCGCGATCGTGGGTTCCGGCTTCGACGTGGTCGTCAACGCGGCGGCGTGGACGGCGGTCGACGCCTGCGAGTCCGATCCCGACCGCGCCTTCGCCGTGAACGGCCTCGCCTGCCGGTGGCTGGCCGACGCCTGCCGGCGGTCCGACACCCACCTGGTGCACGTCTCCACCGACTACGTGTTCGACGGCACCAAGGTCGGGGCGTACCACGAGTGGGACCGACCGAACCCCGCGTCGGTGTACGGCGTGTCGAAGTGGGCAGGCGAGCACGAGATCGCGGTCCACGCGGGCGGCGGCGCCACCGTGGTCCGCACGTCGTGGGTCTTCGGCGAGCACGGGCCGAACATGGTCAAGACCGTGCTCGGGCTCCGCGACCGGCAGGAGCTGGCCTTCGTGGACGACCAGCGTGGTTGCCCCACGGCGACGGCGGATCTCGCCGGTCTGCTCCGCACGCTCGCCGTCGAGCGCCTGACCGGGTTGTTCCACGTCACCAACGCGGGCGCGGTCTCCTGGTACGAGTTCGTGCGCGACGTGCTGGAGCTGGCGGGTGAGGATCCCGACAAGGTCCGCCCGATCGCCACGTGCGAGCTGTCGCCGCCCCGCCCCGCGCCCCGGCCGGCGAACTCCGTGCTCGACGACCTCGGCCTCCGGCTGGCCGGGGTCCCCGCCCTGCGCCACTACCGTGAGCCGCTGCAGCAGGTCGTCGACGCCCTGCTCGCCTGAACCCCGGTCGGCGGAGGAAGCGGACATGAGCAGGATCGCGATCATCGGCACCGGTTACGTCGGCCTCACGACGGGCGCGTGCTTCAGCGCCCTCGGCCACGACGTCGTCTGCGCCGACATCGACGAAGCCAAGGTCGAGCAGCTGCAGCAGGGCCACATCCCCATCCTGGAAGCCGGTCTCGAGGAGATCGTGCGCGAGGGCCTCGACTCCGGTCGTCTCCGCTTCGTGCTCGGTGCCGCCACGGCGGCCGCCGACTGCGAGTTCGCCTACCTCTGCGTGCCCACGCCCCAGGGCGAGGACGGCTCGGCCGATCTGTCCTACATCGAGGAGGCCGCCCGCCAGATCGCACCCGTGCTGCCGTCGGAGTCCGTGGTGGTGAACAAGTCGACCGTGCCGGTGGGATCCACCCGGGTGGTCGAGCGGGCCCTCGGTCGCGACGACGTCCAGGTCGTGTCGAACCCGGAGTTCCTCCGGGAGGGCTCCGCGGTGCACGACTTCATGAATCCGGATCGCATCGTGATCGGCGCCGACGACCAGTCCGCCGCCATCAAGGTGGCGTCGCTCTACCTCAGCGTCACGGCTCCGGTCATCGTCACGGATCCGGCGTCGGCGGAGACGATCAAGTACGCCGCCAACTCGTTTCTGGCCACGAAGATCTCGTTCATCAACGCCGTCGCCGCCATCTGCGAGGCGGTCGGTGCCGACATCAACGACGTCGCCCTCGGCATCGGCTACGACAAGCGCATCGGCTCGGAGTTCCTCAAGCCCGGTCCGGGCTTCGGAGGAAGTTGTTTTCCGAAGGACACGCGGGCGATGGTCAAGATCGCCGAGGAGGGTGGCTACGACTTCCACCTCCTCAAGGGCGTCATCCAGGTCAACGACGAGCAGTACGACCGCACGGCCGAGAAGGCCATCGAGCTCATGGGCGGCGACGTCGACGGCAAGCAGGTCGCGGCGTGGGGCCTGACCTTCAAGGCCCGCACCGACGACCTGCGCGAATCCCCGTCGCTCGAGGTGCTGGGTCGTCTCGCCGCCCGGGGTGCGAAGGTGCGGGCCTACGACCCAGCCGTGTCGCACGCCCTCGACGGCATCGAGGTCGTCTCCGACCCCTACGACGCGTGCGACGGCGCCGACGTGCTGCTCGTGCTCACCGAGTGGGACGAGTTCAAGTGGCTCGACCTGGGCGAGGTGAAGGCCCGCATGGCCACGCCGGCCGTCGTCGACGCACGGAACCTGCTCGACCGATCGGCGCTCATCCGCCGCGGCTTCACCTTCCGCGGGATCGGGCGCAGCTGAGTGGCCCGCATCGTCGTCACCGGGGGCGCCGGCTTCCTCGGCTCGCACCTCTGCGAGCGCCTGCTCGATCGGGGTGACGAGGTCGTCGCCCTCGACAACCTCATCACGGGCGACGTGGCCAACATCGAGCACCTCTTCGGCACGCCCGGGTTCACCTTCGTGGAGCACGACGTCTCGACCTTCATCTGGGTGCCGGGCGACGTCGACGCCGTGCTCCACTTCGCGTCGCCGGCGTCGCCGAAGGACTACCTGGAGATGCCGATCCAGACCCTGAAGGTCGGCTCGCTCGGCACCCACAACTGCCTCGGGCTGGCCAAGGCCAAGGGGGCGAGGTTCTTCATCGCCTCCACGTCCGAGGTCTACGGCGATCCCCAGGTGCACCCCCAGACCGAGGAGTACTGGGGCCACGTCAACCCGGTGGGCCCCCGCGGGGTCTACGACGAGGCCAAGCGGTTCGCCGAGGCGATGACGATGGCGTACCACACCCACCATGGGCTCGATGTGAGAATCGTTCGCATCTTTAATACCTACGGTCCCCGCATGAGGCCCAAGGACGGGCGGGTCGTGTCCAACTTCGTCATGCAGGCGCTGCAGGGCCAGCCGATCACGATCTACGGCGACGGCACCCAGACGCGGTCGTTCTGCTACGTCGACGACGAGGTGGCCGGGTTCCTGGCGCTGCTCGACTCCGACCAGACCGGACCGATCAACATCGGCAACCCCGGCGAGTTCACCATGCTCGAGCTGGCCCAGCTGGTGCTCGAGCTCACCGGCTCCTCGTCGGAGATCGTGCACGAGCCCCTGCCCGAGGACGACCCGACCCAGCGCAAGCCCGACATCACCAAGGCGCGGGAGCTGCTCGGCTGGGAGCCGCGGGTGGACCTGCGGGCCGGGCTGGAGCGCACGATCGAGTACTTCGCCCGCCTCGTGTAGCGGCGCGTACGTTGGCAACGTCTGTTGCCGACCTCCTGAAGGAGCACCCCACGTGTCCGATGTCCTGCTGACCGAGCGCCGAGGCCGGGTCCTGGTCATGACCCTGAACCGCCCCGACCAGCGCAACGCGCTCAACGCCGAGCTGGCCGACGCCCTCAAGGCCGCCCTGGAGCAGCTCGACGCCGACGGCGAGCTCACGGCCGGCGTCCTCACCGCCAACGGCAAGAACTTCTGCGCCGGCATGGACCTCAAGGAGTTCGCCACCAAGGGCCCGCCCGCCTCGATGGGCGCCATCTTCAACCAGCCGTGGCAGAAGCCCCTCATCGGCGGCGTCCACGGCCCGGTGCTGGCCGGCGGCCTCGAGCTGGCCCTGGTGTGCGACCTGCTGGTGGCTGCCGAGGGAGCCGCGTTCGGCGTGCCCGAGGTGAAGCGGGGGCTGCTGGCCGCCGGCGGTGCCCTCGTGCGCCTGCCCAGCCGCCTGCCCTACGCCGTGGCGATGGAGCTGGCGCTCACCGGCGACCCGATCGACGCCGACCAGGCCAAGCAGTACGGGCTGGTCAGCAAGGTCGTCCCCCAGGAGCAGGTCCTCGACGAGGCCATCGCCCTCGCCGAGCGGATCGCCGCCAACGCGCCGCTGTCGATCGCGGCGTCGAAGCAGATGATCCGCAACTCCGCCGGCCGCACCGAGGCCGAGGGTTGGGCCGAGCAGGGCCCGCTGGCCGGCAAGATCTTCTCGTCCAAGGACTCGATCGAGGGATCGATCGCCTTCGCCGAGAAGCGCCAGCCGAACTGGTCGGGCGAGTAGCCCCGCCCAAGGGCTCCGCCCAGGCCCTGCGCCGGCCGGGAGCTCAGGTGGTCCGGCGTGCTCGGGCGTGTCCCGAGTGCGCCGGCAGCCGCTGGCGGAGCAGCTTCATGCGGGCGTAGAGCAGCGCGAAGCGCGCCGCCAGCCCGAGGGCGACGAGCGGCAGCTTGATGCGGCGCCAGCCCTGCGTGTGCTTGCCGACGTAGCGGTACAGGTTCGTGTGGTGCTGCCACAGCTGCTTGGTGGGCTTCCGGGTGCTGCCGCCCCAGGCGTGCACCGCCTCGGCGCGGGGCTCGAACCACAGCTCCATGCCGGCGTCGGCGAAGCGCCGGCACAGGTCGAGGTCCTCGACGTAGAAGAAGAACCGCTCGTCGAACATGCCGACGTCGCGGAACGCGTCGACCCGCACGAGCAGGACCGACGCCGACAGCCAGCCCACGATGCTCGGCTGGTCCTCCGGGAGGTCGGCGCAGACGTACGCGCGCGTACCCGGGTTGCCGGGCCAGAACACACCGATCGTGGCGTGCATCGCCGCCTGCGACCAGCTCGGGAACCGGCGCTTCGACGGCTGCACCGTGCCGTCGGGGTTGAGCACCAGCGGCCCGACGGCGGCCGCCGCAGGGTGGGCCTCGAGCGTGGCCACCAGGTGGCCGATGGCATCGGGAGCCACGGTGGCGTCGGGGTTGACCAGCAGGATCGCCCCCTGCGGGTCGACGGCCCGCACGCCGAGGTTCACGCCGCCGCCGAAGCCGACGTTGCGCGCCGACCGCACCAGGCGGACGTCGTCGATGGCGGCCAGCTGGTCGGGGCTGCCGTCGGTGGACCCGTTGTCGACCACGACGAGCTCCACCGGGTGCTCGCTCGCCCGGAGCGTGTCGAGGCAGTCGAAGATGTCGGGGGCCGAGTTGTAGTTGACGATCACCGCCGTCACCCGCACGCCAACCTCCAGACCGCGACCGTCTGGGTGGCGGTGGCCTCCCACGTGTACCCCGCCGCCCGGGCCGGTCCGGCCCGGCGGAGGCGCTCGGCGTCGTCACCGAGCGCTCGGGCCAGGGCGGCGGCGAGTGCCCGGTCGTCGCCGGGGGGGACCAGCAGCGCAGCGTCGCCCGCCACCTCCTCGGGGGCCGAGCCCGTGGTGGTGACGGTGGGCGTGCCGCAGGCCATGGCTTCGAGCACCGGCAGCCCGAACCCCTCGGCCAGTGACGGGTAGGCGAAGGCGTCGGCGTGGCGGTACAGGTCGGCCTTGGTGCCCTCGCTGATCCACCCCGTGCGCACGATCCGGTCACGCACGGGCGACGCGGCGATGGCGTCCGTGATGGCCTCGGCGCCCCAGGCATCGGGGCCGACGAGGACGAGGTGGTGGGGGATCTCCCCGGCCAGCCGCTCGAAGGCGCGCACGAGGGTCGGGACGTCCTTGCGGGGCTCGAGCGCTCCGACCCACAGCAGGTAGGGGCCGGGGCAGATGGCGCGGACCGCCGGCGGGCGCGCACCGTCGGCCGGGTGGTAGCGGTCGTGGTCGACGGCGAGGGGCACGGCGTGGGTCCGGGCCGGGTCGGCGCCGGCGTGGTCGATGGCGCCCTGCCGCGCCGACTCGGACACGCAGATGACCTGGTCAGCGCGGGCGATGCCGGCGGGGATGGCCCGCTGGAAGAACACCCGCTTGCTGGTCTCGTGGACCTCGGGCATCGTCAGCATCGTCGCGTCGTGGAACGTCACCGTGGCCGGCACCCGCAGCCCCCGGGGGAGCGTGTAGTGGACGCCGTGGAAGACGTCGGGCGCGAGGCGGTTGATGCGGCGGGCGTCGAGCAGCAGCTCGGCCGCCAGCCGCAGGGGCCGGGGCAGGTCGCGGCTCACGTGGACGGGGGAGGGCAGATCGTCACGGTCGGACGCCTTGGCCAGGACCTCGAGGTCGCAGTGCCGGGCGGCGAGCTCGGCGAGGCGCAGCACGTACTGGGCCACGCCCAGACGGTGACCCGGCAGCGGCCGGGCGTCGAGCAGGACGCGCATGAGCGATCGAGTGTAGGCCGGGTGCGAGACTCGCCCCGATGCGCGTCGCCATGCCCTTCGAGCAGTGCTGGGCCGCCGTGCCCGGCGGCACGGCGCGCACGATGATCGACCTGGCGGCCGCGGTCGACGACCGCGACGACGTCGAGGTGGTGGGGTT
>CAZCJT010000085.1:0-8868 GCA_964498565.1 uncultured Acidimicrobiaceae bacterium | reverse complement strand
CCCCGCCCGCGCATCGGCATCGACGGCGACGCCCGCGGCCCCGCCCGCTTCGCGGTGGCCGACCAGGGCGACACCTGGGACGTCGAGCAGGTCCTCGTCGACCCCGAGGGCCACGACGAGTGGTACCTGCGGGTGACGGTCGACCTCGAGGCGTCAGCGGAGGCAGGCGACGTGGCCGCCCACCTCCACGGCCTCCACCGCCGCTGAGGCCACCGCGAATTTCGTGCATGGGTCAGGCCACGCCTGACCCATGCACGACAGACGCCCGCAGCACCGTCCGGAGCGCACGGGCCAGATCAGTCGCGAAGGTCTTGGATCTGATGTGGATGACGGTCCAGCCCATCGCCTCGAGGGCAGCGTCACGGACAGCATCGGCGACCTTCGCCGGCTTCTCCTCGTGCTGCGAGCCGTCGACCTCGACGACGATCATTCGATCGAGGAACGCCAGGTCCAGCCGGTAGCGCACACCGTCCACCGTCTCCACCCAGTGCTGGGCGACGGGCCGGAGCCCAGCATCGAGGAACGCGTCGAGGGCCAGCTGCTCGAGGCCGGATTCCGGCACACCGCCCACGTCGGCGTACCGGTCGAGCCAGTCACGCAACGCCGCACCGCCGTTCCGGCCCGACCTCTTGTGCCGGAGGTAGGTGCGGAGCAGCGCCGGGAAACCGACGTCGTGCCGGTACCGCAGCTCCCTGATCGTCTGGCGATAGTGCTTCGGAGACAGCACCGAGCCCAGATCCATGGCGAGGCGGCGGGGACCCGAGGTGGGGATGCCGTCGACCCTGCACCGGTCGGCCAGCTCGAGGTCCGTGGACTCGTGCACGATCAGCCACGGTCGGCGCAGCGTCGCCCCTCGCGGGATGGTGATCTCCGGGACAGGACGGGTGATGCCGCCGACTCCGAGCAGTGCTGCGCCCGCCCGATGTGACGCCATCGAGCCCTCGGGTGCGAGGAGGAGCCCAACCATGACGCGCCGCGGCCACGTGAGCGGCACGCCGGCAGGCCCGTACACCCCTCTGTCGAGCCGCTCCCACACGGCTTGGTGGACCAGGCTGCGACAACGTTCTCGGCCGATGCCGATCGACGCAGCCTGGGAGGTGGTGATCAGGCTCTGCTGGTGCGCCAGGATGCGCGCCGCGGCGGCGAGCTCTTCGGACATGGCTTCCCTCCGGTCGGACGGCACGGGGGAAGCCACGAGGAACTCTAGGACAGCGCTGGGGCCGGAGCGCTCCGTCGTGGGTGGGTCAGGCCTGGCCTGACCCACCCACGAAATTCGCAGTAGGGGTGGAGGGATGAGCCGCTTGCTGATCGTCCACCACACGCCGTCGCCTTCGCTCCACACGATGCTCGGGGCCGTGCGGGACGGGGCCGGCGCCGATGGGTTGGAGGGCGTCGACGTCCACACGGCGGCGGCGCTTTCGTGCACGGCGGCGGACGCGCTCGGCGCCGACGGCTACGTCATCCTGACGCCGGCGAACCTGGGGACGATGGCCGGCGCGGTGAAGCACTTCTTCGACACCATCTACTACCCGTGCCTCGAGGAGACCCGGGGGCGGCCCTTCGGCGTCGCGGTCCACGGCAACAGCGACGTGGACGGGGCGCTGCGCGACATCGTCAAGATCACCACCGGGCTCGGGTGGGCCCAGGCGGCCGACCACGTCCGGGTGCTCGACACGCCCGACGCCGAGGCCCGGGACGCGTGCTGGAACCTGGGCGCCACGGTGGCAGCCACCATCCTCGGCGTCTGATCGGGTTTCGGACGGTCGACCGGATCCCGCTACCGTGTGGGCGCTGCTCTCTGGGCCAACGGCGTCCCATGTCGCAGAGCCTGAACCCAGTTCGACTCTCCACGGGACCCAACATGAACGATCTCCCTGCGAAGCAGGGTCTCTACGACCCCGCCTTCGAGCACGACGCCTGCGGCGTGGCCTTCGTCGTCGACATGCACGGTCGCAAGTCGCACGCCATGGTGCAGCGGGGCCTCGACTCGCTGTGCAACCTCGACCACCGCGGTGCCACCGGCGCCGAGGACAATGTCGGCGACGGCGCCGGCATCCTCACCCAGGTCCCCGACGCCTTCTTCCGCGAGGTGTGCGGGTTCGAGCTGCCCGAGGCCGGCAGCTACGCCGTGGGCATCGGCTTCCTGCCCAAGGACGCCGCCGCCGCCGACAAGGCGGCCGACGCCATCGCCAAGATCGTCGACAGCGAGGGGCTGCGGCTCCTCGGTTGGCGGGAGATGCCCATCGACGACTCGATGATCGGCCGCTTCGCCCAGGACGCCCAGCCCACCTTCCGCCAGCTGTTCGTGGCCGGCGCCGAAGGGCAGCGCCTCGGCGGCATGGACCTCGAGCGGCGCACCTTCGTGCTGCGCAAGCGGGTCGAGCACGAGGTGGAGGGCGTCTACTTCCCGAGCCTCTCGGCCCGGACCATCGTCTACAAGGGCATGCTCACCACGCCGCAGCTGTCGGAGTTCTTCCCCGACCTCCGCGACGAGCGGTTCACCTCCGCGCTCGCCCTGGTGCACTCCCGGTTCTCGACCAACACCTTCCCGTCGTGGCCCCTCGCCCACCCGTACCGGGTCGTGGCCCACAACGGCGAGATCAACACCGTGCAGGGCAACGAGAACTGGATGCGTGCTCGCGAGGGCGGGTTCGCCTCCGAGGCCTTCGGTGAGCACCTCGACAAGGCTTTGCCGATCATGACCGCGGGCGCCTCCGACACCGCCCGCTTCGACGAGTGCCTGGAGCTGCTGCACCTGGCCGGCCGCTCGCTGCCCCACGCCGTGCTGATGATGGTGCCCGAGGCGTGGGAGAACCACGAGACCATGCCGGACTGGAAGCGGGCCTTCTACCAGTACCACGCATCGATGATGGAGCCGTGGGACGGCCCTGCCTCCATCGCCTTCACCGACGGCACGGTCATCGGGGCGGTCCTCGACCGCAACGGCCTGCGCCCCTCCCGCTACTGGGTCACCGAGGACGGCCTCGTCGTGCTGGCGTCCGAGGTCGGCGTGCTCGACATCGACCAGGCCACCGTCGTGCGCAAGGGTCGGCTGCAGCCGGGACGCATGTTCCTGGTCGACACGGCGCAGGGCCGCATCGTCGAGGACGAGGAGATCAAGCGCAGCCTCGCCGACGCCCAGCCGTACGAGGACTGGATCCACGACGGCCTCATCCGCCTCGAGGACCTGCCGCCGCGCTTCCTCCTCACGCCGCAGCACTCGTCCGTGGTCAAGCACCAGCGGGTGTTCGGGTACACCACCGAGGAGCTCAAGATCCTGCTGGCCCCCATGGCCGCCAAGGGCGCCGAGCCCATCGGCTCCATGGGCACCGACACCCCGGTCGCGGTGCTGAGCGACCGCAGCCGGCTGCTGTTCGACTACTTCACCCAGCAGTTCGCCCAGGTGACGAACCCGCCCCTCGACGCCATCCGCGAGGAGCAGGTGACGTCGATGCAGACCACGCTCGGTCCCGAGGGCAACCTGCTCGAGCCGACGCCGGCGGCGTGCCGCCAGATCGTGCTGCCGAGCCCGATCATCTCCAACGAGGAGCTGGCCAAGCTCCTCTACATCAACGACGACGGCGACATGCCGGGCTTCAAGCCCTTCGCCATCGACGGCCTCTACCCCGTCGCCGAGGGCGGCGAGGGCATGCGCCGCGCCATCCACGACGTGTTCCACAAGGTGTCCGACGCCATCGCCGAGGGCGCCAAGGTCATCATCCTCTCGGACCGCCACTCGAGCAGCGAGCTGGCCCCGATCCCGTCGCTGCTCCTGGCCTCGGCCGTGCACCACCACCTGATCCGGGAGAAGACCCGCACCCAGGTCGGCCTGGTCGTCGAGTGCGGCGACGCCCGCGAGGTGCACCACATGGCGCTGCTCATCGGCTACGGCGTCACCGCGATCAACCCGTACCTGGCCTTCGAGACCATCGACGACCTCATCGACCAGGGCGTCATCGCCGACACCAGCAAGCCCAAGGCCCACCGCAACTACATCAAGGCCTGCACCAAGGGCGTGCTGAAGATCATGTCCAAGATGGGCATCTCCACCGTGGCCTCCTACACGGGCGCCCAGGTGTTCGAGGCCGTCGGCCTGGCCCAGGACCTGGTGGACGAGTTCTTCACCGGCACCACCTCCAAGCTGGGCGGCATCGGCCTCGACGTGATCGCCGAGGAGGTGGCCCGGCGCCACCGCTTCGCCTACCTCCCCCGCCCCTCCGAGGCCGCGCACCGCGACCTGTGGGTGGGGGGCGAGTACCAGTGGCGGCGGGAGGGCGAGTACCACCTGTTCAACCCCGAGACCGTCTACAAGCTGCAGCACTCCACCCGCTCCGGTCGCTACGAGGTCTTCAAGGACTACACCCGCCGGGTGGACGACCAGGCCAAGCACCTCGCCACGCTCCGCGGCCTGTTCGAGCTCAAGACCGAGGGCCGCACCCCGATCCCGATCGAGGAGGTCGAGCCGGTCAGCGAGATCGTGAAGCGCTTCTCCACCGGCGCCATGTCGTACGGATCGATCTCGGAGGAGGCCCACACCACCCTCGCCATCGCCATGAACCGCCTCGGCGCCAAGTCGAACACGGGTGAGGGCGGCGAGGACCCGGAGCGCTTCGAGGTCATGGAGAGCGGCGACTCGAAGCGGTCGGCGATCAAGCAGGTGGCGTCGGGGCGCTTCGGCGTGACCTCGAACTACCTGGCCAACAGCGACGACATCCAGATCAAGATGGCCCAGGGCGCCAAGCCGGGCGAGGGCGGCCAGCTGCCCGGCCAGAAGGTGTGGCCCTGGATCGCGAAGACCCGGTACTCCACGCCGGGCGTGGGCCTCATCTCCCCGCCGCCGCACCACGACATCTACTCGATCGAAGATCTCAAGCAGCTGATCCACGACCTCAAGAACGCCAACCCCCAGGCCCGCGTCCACGTGAAGCTGGTGTCCGAGGTGGGTGTCGGCACGGTCGCCGCCGGCGTGTCCAAGGCCAAGGCCGACGTCGTGCTCATCTCGGGCCACGACGGTGGCACCGGCGCCTCGCCGATGAACTCGCTGAAGCACGCCGGCACGCCGTGGGAGCTGGGCCTGGCCGAGACCCAGCAGACGCTGCTGGTGAACGGCCTGCGAGACCGCATCGTCGTGCAGTGCGACGGCCAGCTCAAGACCGGTCGCGACGTCGTCATCGCCGCCCTGCTCGGCGCCGAGGAGTTCGGCTTCGCCACCGCGCCGCTCGTCGTGTCGGGCTGCATCATGATGCGGGTCTGCCACCTCGACACCTGTCCGGTCGGCGTGGCGACGCAGAACCCGGAGCTGCGCAAGCGCTTCAGCGGCAAGCCCGAGTTCGTCGTGAACTTCATGGAGTTCATCGCCGAGGAGGTCCGGGAGTACCTGGCCCAGCTCGGCTTCCGCACGCTGGAGGAGGCCGTCGGTCGGGTCGACGCCCTCGACACCAGCAAGGCGATCCAGCACTGGAAGACCGATGGGCTCGACCTGACCCCGATCCTCCACGAGCCCGCGTCGCCCTGGGAGCAGGACCGCTTCTGCTCCAAGGTCCAGGACCACGGCCTCGACGCCGCCCTCGACAACGAGCTGATCGAGCGGGCCCGACCTGCACTCGAGCGAGGTGAGCCGGTCGAGATCGACCTGCCCATCCGCAACCTGAACCGCACCGTCGGCACCATGCTCGGCAACCGGATCTCGCTGAAGCACGGTGAGGCCGGCCTGCCCGACGACACGATCCAGATCCACTTCACCGGCTCGGCCGGTCAGAGCCTGGGTGCCTTCGTGCCCCGGGGCGTCACCATCCGGCTGCACGGCGACACCAACGACTACCTCGGCAAGGGCCTGTCCGGCGGCAAGCTCATCGTGCGCCCGCCGGAGCACGGCCACCCGAAGCTGGTCGCCGAGGACAACGTCATCGCCGGCAACGTGATCCTCTACGGCGCGACCGCCGGGGAGGTCTACATCCGCGGCGTCGTGGGCGAGCGCTTCTGCGTCCGCAACTCGGGCGCCACCGCGGTGGTCGAGGGCGTGGGCGACCACGCCTGCGAGTACATGACCGGTGGCCGGGCCGTCGTGCTCGGCGAGACGGGACGGAACTTCGGCGCCGGCATGTCGGGCGGCATCGCCTACGTGTGGGACCCCGACGACCTGTTCCACCGCAACCTGAACAACGAGATGGTCGACCTCGACCCCCTCGACGAGACCGACGAGGCCTGGCTGCGCGACACGATCCGCACGCACCTCGCCGAGACCGACTCGGCCGTGGCCCGGCGGATCCTCGACCGGTGGCACACCAGCAAGCGCCACTTCAAGAAGGTCATGCCCGAGGACTACAAGCGGGTGCTCGAGGCGGCGGAGAAGGCCCGCATCGAAGGCACCGACGTGGACGAGGCGATCATGGCGTCCGCCGCGCTCGAGAAGGAGTAGACGACATGGCTGACATCAAGGGATTCCTCAAGTACGAGCGCGAGCTGCCGCCGACCCGTCCGGTGCCCGTGCGCCTGCGCGACTGGAAGGAGGTCTACGAGGACTTCCCCGACGACAAGCTCCAGAAGCAGGCGGCCCGCTGCATGGACTGCGGCATCCCGTTCTGCAACAACGGCTGCCCGCTCGGCAACCTGATCCCCGACTGGAACGACCTCGTGTACCGCGACCGCTGGCGGGATGCCATCGAGCGGCTCCACGCCACCAACAACTTCCCCGAGTTCACCGGCAAGCTGTGCCCGGCTCCGTGCGAGGGCGCGTGCGTGCTCGGCATCAACCAGGACCCGGTCACCATCAAGCAGATCGAGTTCGAGATCATCGACCACGCCTGGGACAACGGCTGGGTGACCCCCGTGCTGCCGTCGGCCAAGACGGGCAAGAAGGTCGCTGTGGTCGGTTCCGGCCCCGCCGGCCTCGCCGCCGCCCAGCAGCTGACCCGAGCCGGGCACGACGTGGTCGTGTTCGAGCGCGCCGACCGCATCGGGGGGCTCCTGCGCTACGGCATCCCCGAGTTCAAGATGGAGAAGCGCCACATCGACCGGCGCCTCGCCCAGATGGAGGCCGAGGGCACCGAGTTCCGCGTCAACGCCAACGTCGGCGTCGACGTGTCGGCCGACGACCTGCGCCGCGACTTCGACGCCGTCGTGCTGGCCGGCGGCGCCACCCAGTGGCGTGACCTGCCCATCCCCGGCCGCGAGGGTGATGGCGTCCACCAGGCCATGGAGTTCCTGCCGTGGGCCAATCGCGCCCAGCAGGGCGACATGGCCGTCGACGAGGTGCCCATCACCGCCAAGGACAAGCGCGTGGTCATCATCGGCGGCGGCGACACCGGCGCCGACTGCCTCGGCACCTCGCACCGCCAGGGCGCGGTGTCGGTCCACCAGTTCGAGATCATGCCCCGCCCCCCGGAGGAGCGGCCCTCGGCGAACCCGTGGCCGACCTACCCGATGGTCTACAAGGTCACCTCCGCCCACGAGGAGGGTGGCGATCGCGTGTACAGCGTGAACACCGAGGAGTTCCTCCGCGACGCCGACGGCAACCTCACCGGCCTGCGGGCCCACGAGGTGGAGATGGTCGACGGTCGCTTCCAGAAGGTCGAGGGCAGCGACTTCGAGCTCGAATGCGAGCTCGTCCTGCTGGCCATGGGCTTCACCGGGACCGAGCCCGGCGGCCTGCTCGACGCGCTGGGAGTCGAGCGCGACGAGCGCACCAACGTCGCCCGTGACTCGTCGTACAAGACGAACCTGGACGACGTCTGGGTGTGCGGTGACATGGGGCGGGGCCAGAGCCTGATCGTGTGGGCCATCGCCGAGGGCCGGGCATGTGCGGCTGCCGTCGACGAGGCCCTCATGGGCGAGACCGCCCTCCATGCGCCCGTGGCACCCACCGACCGACCGCTCGTGTGAGCGGCGCCTCCGGCGACCGAGCGCACGCTGCTTTGCCGCATCGGGCCCACTCGGACGAGAATGGGCCGGTGCAGCACGCCGAGACGGCCGAGCCGGTCCTCGCACCGCGTCCGGCGGACGATGTCCCTGTCAGCGAGGACGAGGCCAACCGGACGTTCAGCACGTCGGTCCTCGTCTCGGCCGTGCGCTGCACCCTGGCCTACGTGGTGTTCCCCTGGCTGCTGCCGGCGCTCGGCGTGGCCGGCGACGTCGGCCCGGCCATCGGCCTGGTGGTGGGTCCGGTCGCCATCGCCTTCAACGTCCTCAGCATCCGGCGCTTCCACGCCAGCGACCACCGCTGGAAGTGGCCGATCACCGTCCTGAACTGCCTGGTCATCGTCCTGCTGACGGTCCTCTTCGCCATGGACGTGGCCGAGCTCACCTGAGCCCCGACGGTCACATCTGACCGTTGCGACCGCGATCGGACCCGGATAGCCTCGGCGACGTCCGCCAAGACCCCTGCGGGCGCTCCTTTTTCGGGCGGCGCAACGAGAGGGGACAAGCCATGACCGGGACCGCACTCGGGGTCGCTCGACGGACGACGGGAGCCGGCTCGTGAGCTCGGTGCGCGTCGACGCGGTGGACGGGGTCCGGGTGGTGCACATCGAGGGATGCGCCACCGACGACGATCTGCGGACGGCCCTCGCCCATCTGACCCACCACCCCGGCCCCACGGTGCTCGACCTGGCCGACCTGACCCTGATCGGTCACGGCGTGGCGGATCTGGTCGGGGGCCTGGTGGACACCTGCGGGGCGATCTGCGTGACCGCTCGCCGCCACACCGCGCAGGTCATCCTCCAGCGCAGCGGCATCAGCCAGCACGTCGTGGTCTTCACCAGCGTGGGCGACGCCCTGCAGTCGCTGCGCCTCGCCGAGGCCGGCTACGGGCCGGGCTGGGGCACAGAGGTCCCCGTGGCTCGGTAGGGCCGCTCAGCCCGCCGCCGCACC
>CAZCJT010000084.1:0-8870 GCA_964498565.1 uncultured Acidimicrobiaceae bacterium | reverse complement strand
GCAGCGCGCCGATGGCGTCGGCGTCCAGTGCGGGGTGCCAGTGGAAGCCCTGGGCGAGGGGACATCCGATGCGCTGGAGCTCCCGGGCCTGCTCCGCGGTCTCCACGCCCTCGGCGACGGCCGTGAGCCCGAGGGTGCGGGCCAGGCGTGCGATGGCTCGAGCGAGCGCTGACTTCGAGGCCGGTGCGGTGCAGCACCTGGCTCACCGCGGCCACGATGCCGGGATCCCGCAGCTGGCCGGGCGCCACGTTGACGCTGATCCGGGGGTCGGCGTGGGCCGGGATCGCCAGCTGCCACCGCCGGACCTGGTGGCACGCCTGCTCCAGCACGAACGCGCCGATGGCGTCGATGAGGCCAGCATCCTGGGCGTAGCCGATGAAGGCATCAGGACCGACCAGGCCCCGGGTCGGGTGCTCCCAGCGCACCAGGGGCTCCAGCCCGACGATGCGGCCGGTGCGCAGCGCGACCACGGGCTGGTAGTGCACGACGAGCTCACCTTCGTCGAGGGCCCGTCGCAGACCCGACTCGATCTCGATGCGCTCGAGGGCAGCGGCGTGCATCGGCGGGGCGAAGGTCTCGACCCGGTTCCGGCCGAGCTGCTTGGCGCTGTACATGGCCAGGTCCGCATTGCGCAGCAGCTGGTCCGCGCTCACCCCCGGCTCGCCGTGAGCGATGCCGACGCTTCCGGTCATGAAGACCTGCCGATCGGCGAGCGGGACGGGTCCGGCCAGGGCGTCGAGGAGGCGGTGGGCCACCTCGACGTCCCGATCCCCGCCGCCGACGTCTTCGAGGAGCACCGCGAACTCGTCGCCGCCGAGGCGGGCAGCGATGTCGCCCGATCGCATGCAGCCGCGGACGCGCTCGGCCACCGCGACCAGCAGCTGGTCGCCCACCATGTGGCCGAGGCTGTCGTTGACGTTCTTGAAGTGGTCGAGGTCGAGGAACAGCACGGCGAGCCGCCCGCCGTCCCGCTCGAGGCGGGCGATGGCCTGTTCGAGGTGGTCGCGGAAGAGGGATTGGTTGGCCAGGTCGGTCAAGCCGTCGTGGAAGGCCTGGTGGGACAGCTGCGCCTCCAGGCGGGCCCGCTCGGTCACGTCCCGGAAGCTCCAGACCCGGCCGACGACGTGACCGCCCACGCGCTGGGGGCGGGAGAACCGCTCGAAGACGCGACCGTCCCGGAACTCGATGGCGAGGTCGTAGCTCTCGGCCTCGGGATCGGCGTAGAGCTCCACGACCTTGGCGACGTAGCCGTCCCGGTCGACGAGCTGGTCCAGCACGAAGGAGAGGCCGCCGTCATCGACGAGGGTCTCCATCGTCTCGGCGGGGATCCGCCACATCTCCGTGAACCGGGCGTTGTACCCCGTGACCCGACCGTGGACGTCGACGACGAGGATCCCGTCGGCGGTGCTGTCGAGCGTGGCGTTCAGCATCGAGACGGTGCCCTGCAGCTCACTGCGACGATCGACCGCCTCGTCCAGGAGCGACTCGTTGAGCTTCCAGTTGATGATGCCGGTGACGCTCATGGCGAGGATGAACCCGCCGTGGATGCCGGCCCAGGTCCACGGGTCCGCGACCGCGGCCGGGTGGTCGTAGACGGCCTCGGGTGCGACCAGGCCGGCGACGCCGTGCTGCACGACGACGTAGCCGACGGCGACCAGGAACGGCGACCAGCTCTGATAGAGCGTGATGACGCCCACCATCACGAAGTAGTGGAAGTGCATCTCGATGAGACCGTCGGAGAGGTGCACGAACACCGCCGAGCAGGACAGCAGGCCCATGGAGACGAGGACCGTGCTGGTCACCGGACGCCGGGCGTAGAGCGCCCAGGTCGCGAAGGCGGCCGGGATGCTGGCCTCGAGGGTCGCGTGTAGGACCCCGACACCGGCGAGGGTTGCGAAGGCGAAGACCGCAGGGACGTGGAGCCAGAGGAGGAGCTGGATGCCGCGGTGCCGTCGACGCCACACGTCGAGCGGGAGCATGCGACCGCGGGGGAGGGCACGCTTCATCCACTGCGCCGGTGTCCCGAGCGCGCCCGTCCCCGGTGCGGCACTCATCGGGTCGCGGTCCGATCGAGGGGGCGCGGTTGGTGCAGGTGCATCATGAGCGCCGCGACGGTACTGACGCCGTCGATCGACGGACGTGTCGGAGCGCACGACTACCTTGGACTCGCCCTCCGCGGCTGCTTCCCCCTTCAGATCCGAAGGAGGACGCGCGTGCCCGCCGTCGAACACCACCGAGCCCTGCTCGACCGCTTCGCCGATCACCTCCGGGTGGTTCGCAACCTCGCCCCGAGCACCGTCAGCAACAGCCGGCACTACGTGGCGTGCTTCCTGGGTTGGTGGGAGCGGACGCACCCCGACGTCGGCCTGGAGGACGTCCGTGCTCGTCATCTGGCCGATCACCTGGTGGCCGAGGCCGAGCGGGGACTGAAGCCGGCGACCATCTACGCGGAGATCAACGGCCTGCGCGCCTTCTTCGCCTGGCTGGTCGCCGAGGAGGTGCTGTCCGCCGACCCGTCGGCAACGCTTTCGCCGCCTCGCCGCAGCCCGAACCGCGTCGACGTGTACTCCCCCGCGGAGATGGCGGCCGTGCTCGCGCACACCGCCACCCTCACCGACCTGCGAGGCATGCAGCGCCACGCCATCATCGCGACCCTGCGATGGACGGGGTGCCGCGCCGGGGAGCTGTCGAACCTGCGCCGTGACCGCGTGGCGCTCGCCGAGGGCAGGCTCGAGGTCCTCGGCAAGGGCTCCCGACCTCGCATCGTCGCCATCCCTGTGCCGTTGAGCGAGGTGCTCGAAGGGTTCATCCGAGATGTCCGCACGCAGCTGCCGGACACACCCTTCCTGTTCGTCAACACGCACCCCTTCGTCCCCGACCCGGACAAGCGCTGCTCGGTCTCGGCCCTGCAGCGGGAGTGCCGCTTGGCAGCGCAGGGCGCAGGGTTGCCGGGTCGGCACTACCCCCACCGCTGGCGGCACTCCTTCGCCACGGAGCTGATCCGGGCTGGCGTCGGCGTCGCCCAGGTCCAACGCCAGCTCGGTCACGCCAGCGTCGTGTCGACCATGCTCTACACGCACCTCGACGTGGACGACATCCGCCAGTCCTTGGACGGCGTGTACGGACGGCACTGAGTCGGAGCTGCACCGTCATGGTGTATGGTCGGTGTATGGCTCGCACCAACATCGACATCGACGAGGCTGCGTGCAACGCAGTCATGGCTCGCTACCACCTCAAGACCAAGCGCGAGGCCGTGAACCACGCCTTGCGGCTCGTCGCCGCCGAAGCGCTCGACCTCGACGATGCGAGGGCGTTGCAAGGCTCGGGTTGGGACGGGGACCTCGACGACATGCGCACCGGTCGACACCGGTGATCCTGATCGACACGTCAGCATGGATCGAGTTCCTCCGGGACACCGGTTCACCGACCTGCGACGAGGTCTGCAGGCTCCTCGCGACAGACGTGGCGACCTGCGACCCGGTCCGCATGGAGGTCCTCGCCGGCGCACGGGACGATGGCCACCTGCTGCAGCTCCGGGGCCTACTCGCCCGCGCGACCGCGCTCCCGACCGGCACCCGTGACTACGAGATCGCGGCAGCGCTCTATCGGGCCTGCCGAGCGCGCGGTGAGACAGTGCCCAAGCTCGTCGACTGCCTGATCGCAGCCATCGCAGTCCGTGAAGGCGTGCCGATCCTGCATGCCGACGCTGACTTTCAGGTGCTCGCACGACGCACCGCGCTCCAGGTCCACCAGCCCGCCGGGTAGCCAAAACGGCGGTCGTCGATACGTCGAGGGACCCGAGGCGGGCCCAGACCGTGGGTGGCGGTCAACGGCCGACTTCGCCGTTGTCGTCGCTCTCGCCCGTCGGGCGAGAGACCGCGGCAGCGTTCAGCTGAGCAACGGGACCGCAGCGATCACGGCCGCCGCAGACCCGATGACCGTGCTCGCCAGCCAGACCGTCTGACGGTGGAACCGTTCGGCCATGTCCAGCCGCAGTCCGCCGACCTCACTCGACAGCCGCGAGTCCGGCCGGGCGACTTCCTGGTGCAGCTCGGTGCGCAGGCCGCCGATCTCATCGTGGAGTTCCGCACGCAGCCTGCCGATCTCTTGGCGCAGCTCTCCACGGAGGCCGCCGATCTCTTGGCGCAGCTCCCCACGGAGGCCGCCGATCTCATGGCGAAGCTCTCCACGGAGGCCGCCGACCTCATCGTGCAGACCGCCAATCTCGTCGCGCAGCTCAGCACGCGTGACGCCGAGCTCTGCCCGCAAGAACTGCTTGGTCACCAGCTCGTCCGCCTCGACGGAGGGGAACTCCGACATCAGCGCGTTGGCGTCTTCGTCGCCGAGGATCCCGGCGAACTTGCCGTAGATCGAGGAACGGGTACGGGCATCGAGGGCCATGGTGGGGCACATCCTCCGGATTCGCAACCGAAGGGGGAAGTCCCCGGCATCGTACGCGGATCCACGGACACCAGGGGTCAAAAAGGCCGAAGCCCCGGCCCTCCGAAGAGGGCCGGGGCTCCGTGGCGTTGAATCAGCAGATCGGAGTGATCAGCTGACGCGCGGGGTACCGGTGCTACCGGCCGACACGACCTGGTAGCCCTCCGGGTTGTTGTTGACACCGACGTTGTCCACGCCGGTGTCCTCGTCGTCGACCGACCCGGCGAGAACCGTGCCGGCGACTGCGTTGAGCGCCTGCGTCGCCGGAACAAGGCCAGCGAAGGTGCAGCTCAGCGTGTTGTCGTTGTCCTCGGTGAAGGTCCCACCGGTGGCACCGACGGCGGTGCACGGGACGGCGGTGCCGTCAGCCAGGAGCAGCACGAAGTTGCCGGGGACGAACGGCCCCGCCTGGTCGATGTCCTCGTCGAAGACGAAGGTTGCCGCAGCGGCGTTGAGGTTGCCGGCGATGTCACGCACCGCCGTCAGCCGGACATCGGTGAGGTCCGGACCGTCGGTGAAGCCTGGCGTGCCCGTTGCGGTGACTGTCGGGTTCAGCGGCGTACCGCCGACCTCATCCTCCTGGTTCGCCGCAGCGGACAGAGCGCTGGAAACCGCACTGTCGGCCACGAAACCACCGACAGCGTCGTCGGCGGTGGTGCCGGCCGCGAGGTTAACGATCACCTGCGAAGCGTTCGACGGGTTGCGGGTAGCCGTGGCTGCGCAATCCGTGTTGGCGCTGTTGTCGTACACGCAGAAGCTTGCCGCCACCGGGGCCGCTCCGACATTGGTGTCGAAGGTGAACAAGGCCTGGTCGACTGCAACACCAGTCCCGTTGAAGAACTGCACCGACACGAGGTCGGGAGCGTTCACGATCGCCGACGTGTTGCCACCGGCGTTGATGTCAGCCGTCTGCAGCGGGTTGGTCTGAGCGCCGTCGCTCGGGTCGTTGTCGCCGACGGTGTTCCCGAAGACGACCCCCCGAACCGCCGGGTTTCCGGAAAGGGCACCGGTGGTCGTGGAGCAGATCACGGTGATCGTCATCGTGCCTTGACCACCCGGAACTGCAAGACCGCTCGCGGGCAGTGTGCTGCCGTTGCTGGGAGCCTCGCAGGCGACCTGGGTGTTGTCGGCCAGGATCAGTGCGAAGTCGTTCGCAATGGCGTCGCCCGCCACAGTCGGGTCCTCGTTTCCGACGAGGAACGCTGCCTCGTCAAAGGCGAAGTCGACTGCAACAGCGGGGGTGGCCGTCGCCGGCTGGAAAGCCGAGCGGAATCCAGACACACCGGTCAGGTCCGGGGCGGCGGTGACGCCGGCCGAACGGGTGACCGTCTGGTTGGTGCCGGTACCGAGCGGAGCATCCCCGACCGGGTTGGGGTTGGTGCCGTCGGAGACGGCGCCCGCAGTCACGGTGGCGACTGTCAACTGGCCAGCACCGGTCGCGGTCTGGAGGTTCAGCGGAGCAGCGCCGTCGGTGAAGGTGACGAGCACAGAGTTGGTCGCCGCCGGGTCGAAGACACGGATGTCGCCCGCAGCCTGGGTGCCGTCAGCGGTGTAGGCCAGGAACGTGCCGGCAGCACCGAGAGTACCGTTGACCACCGGCTCGTCGAAGACGTACCGGACCGTGGTGCCGGCAGGATTGCCCGGACCGGCCTGGGTGGCGGTGGTGGTCCCGACGATCGACGCGGAGGTGAGCTCCGGGCGGATCGTGGCCGTGTTCTGACCGGCCCGCTGCGTCACCGCGATCGTCTCGGTCTCCGTGACGGTGGTGCCGTCGGCCCGGGTGATCGTGAAGGTCAGCGTGCAGTTGCCAGCAGCCTGGCCCTGCGGAAGGACCTCGGTGAACTGGATGCCCGCAGTGTTCAGGTTCTGGTCCTGGACGGGCTCGTTGGTCAGGCCACAACCGGAGACGGTCGCCGAGGAAGCATCGCCGGTGATGGTGCCCGAGATGGTACCGCCCTGGACGACCGAGGCGGTGGTCACGGTGACCTGGCCGGCGTCGCCCTCGTCGGCGAGCTCAGCGGCCTCGGCCAGGACGGTGTCGTTGATGACAGCCGTACCACCCAGGGCGATGATCTCGTCGATGTCGGCAGCGTTGTCCTCGATCCAACGTGCGGTCGGGGCCGGGGCGGAGGTCTCGGCCACGAGCACGATCGGGGAGTTGGTCACCGAAGCGAGCGGGCCACCAGCAAGGGCGTCAGCAAGCGAGAAGCCGCTGGCGATGTAGGTGGTCGCAGCATCGAAGCCGAGGCGATCGATCTCGAAGTCAGCGATCGCTGCGGCGGTGCCCCAGCGGTCGGTGCCAGCGAGGCGCTCTGCGTTGACGCCGTCAGCCTCGAGGCCCTGCTCGATGGCAAGGGAGATGGCGGCGGTGCCGCCGAGGAGCAGCGCCTGCTCGGCACCGAGGTCCTCGATGGCAGCAGCGGCATCCTCGTTGAGGGTGTCGGGGCCGGTCAGCAGCAGCGGGATGTCCATCTGGTGCAGCATCGGGGATGCGGCAACAGCGTCGGGCAGGCCGGTCAGGCCGTTGGCGATGGCCACGGTGGCGAGCGCCGGCTCACCGCCCGTGCCGTCGGCGTCGATGTCGGGAGCGACACCGACCTCACGGGCGACCTCAGCGGCGGTCTCGAAGCGGTCGATGCCGGCCTCGCGGGTGACGGTGAAGCCGTCAGCCTCGAGCTCGTTCTCGACAGCGGTCGAAACGGCGGAGGTGCCGCCCACGATGATCACGTTGGTGGGATCGATCGCGTCCAGCGCCTGCTGCGTGAACGTCGGGATCGAAGCCGGGAGGGTCAGGAGGATGGGAGCATCCTCGGCGCCGGCGATGGGGTTGGCGGACAGCGCGTCCGGCAGCTTCTCACCGGTGGTGAGCACGACCGTGTCGGCGTTGGGCAGTGCGAGCTGGGCGATGTCCGCCGCAGTCTCGTACCGGTTGACGCCGGCGATCCGGTCGGTCTCAGCGGGTGCGGCGCCGGCAGCGGGTGCTACCAGACCGAGCCCTGCGAGCCCGACGGTCGCTGCAAGCGCAGACGCCGCCAAGGCCCGGGAACGGGACTTGTATCGCATACAGAAGTTCTCCTGTTTTGCTTTGTGATGTCGTGGACTACGGCACCGGAAGTCCGGCTCCGCCGAGGCTGACGAACCTCAATGACGAGAACGACGGCTGTGTGGTGTTTGTGACAGACGTCCTCGCGGACCCCGCACCCTAGGGACGCTGGGGAGGCATATCAACCATCTGCCACGACTCTTCGTGCAGGAGGTTTGCGCCTTTGCTCCCGGTTCAGCCTTGGGGCGGGGGCATGAGGGCGTCGATCTGCCACCGGATCTCGTCGTCGGTGGGGTCGGTCAGGTTGGCCGTGAGATCGGCCGTGAAGCCACCGCCACCGGCGGTGGCGTTCCAGCTGCCGCCGGTCAGGGTGACCTGGCCACGGAGCCGCCAGACGCCGTCGGCGAACAGCGCCTGGCCGGACACGGTGCCCAGCACGGAGCCGAGCCCTGTGGTCAGGGAGATGGCACCGTCGAAGGTGTCCGGGTCGGCCGGGGCGAGGCCTCGGCGGATGCGGAGGTCGATCGATGCGCCTCCGACACCGGCCGGCTCGGTGCGGGAGACGGCCAGGACGCCGTCGAGGCCGTCGTCGGCGAAGCTGATCCGGGTGAGGGTGCCGTCGTCGCGGTCCCGGTCTGTGTCGGTCCCCTCGAAGTCGTCGGCGGCCCGATGCTCGATGGGTGACGACAGCTCGAACCGCCGCCCGTCCGACACGTCGAAGCTCCCTGCGTCGGCGGCGTTGCCGGACAGGCTGACGCCGGCGGCGTTGACCAGGTCACCGGGCATGTCGGGCACCCGCAGGCACGTTGGGGCGCTGTCGCCGGGGCTGCGGGGCACGCCGTCCGGGTCAGCGACGTAGCGGCCGCTGGTGAGGAGGTCGTGCTCGGCGCCGAACACGGTCGCGGCGGCGTCGGCATAGGCGGCGAACCAGCGGACGCCCTGGAAGGCCCCACGATCGGCGCAGATCCGCCCGACGGTCACCTCCTCGGCCGCACCGCCCTGGCCGTACACCGGTCGGAGGTCGAGCTCGGTCCAGAAGGTGGCGGCAACCGAAGGTGCCTGGTCGTCGAACACCACGTACGTCTGGCCGGACACCGCCTGGGCGGCCTGGCGCAGCGCGGCCTCGGAGAGCACGGCGGTGCCGCCGAAGGCAACCGTGAACCCGGGGTCGAGGCATGCGTCACTGGCCTGGACGCTGGAGCACCAGGGGTCGGCGGGGTCGAAGCTGCCCCGGAGGAGGTCGGCGACGGCCGTGGGCAGGGCGTTCGTGCCCACCGGGGTGAGGAGGACGGGGACGGCGTCGTGGCTGGGCGTGCCGGCCCGGCTCACTCGGGGGTTGGGGCCCGACACCGGCGGGAGACCGCGGGCCGGGGCGGGCGTGGTAGTG